>JAEXNS010000215.1 GCA_023439605.1 Bacillota bacterium
CTCTTAGACTTTCTATATTTCTTATTTCACCTGAATCATAAGAAAAAACTATTTTTTCATACGATTTAGGCCATATATCAACTACATTTGTGTAACCTTCCAACAGAGTAATATACCCATTTTTAACATAGAGCACAAAACCTACTGCATTTTCGATTCCATCAATATTACCATCAACATCACCAATATGAAATGATTTATTCATTATACACAAATCGCTTATATTCTCTACTAAAAATGAAGTATAAAACCCAGCGTCCCAAAATTCTCTTGATACAATTTTTGCAACCTCATATTGCTTCATTAACTTGTTTAGAATCTCATCATCACCTGACAGTAACATCTCCATAAGTTTCACTTCAAATTCCACATACTCCATATTCTTACCCCCTATTAAATTAAGGAATGAATGCTGTACCTATTTTAACCTGCCCATTAATGACAGCTCCTCTAACAGTTACATCTACTCCATTAACATTTACAACAACATCCTTAAAAGTTCCAGTTATTTTATTTGAATTTACATATTGTTGAGTAGCTTTTTCTAATACTTTATTGCAATCCAAATAAGTTATATCGGTGTTTGCATCTTATTCTCCTTCATATACAAAATAACATTGGTAAATTCATCTTTGTTATCAAAATAATACTCGATAACTTTATTTTTTAGGTGATATAATTCCAAGCCTAAGCATAAAAAATGATGCAATACCAACGATTGCCAGAATAGGGATGGCTTTTTTAAACGGAACATTTTAACCATCTTAATTCCGTAAATATTTTATATTCAATTATAGGATGCATACTTGAAAAATGTAGTAAAACGACATTCCTAATATAATAGGCAGGACTTGATAAATAAGAGCTTTTTTAATTTTAAATTTGCATTTGTAAAAAAATATGACATTAGGCAATAAAAGCAATACTAAAAATGCAAGTAGGCAGATAATTCCCAGCTGTATACTATGGTTATTATTAGCCTCGAACATAAATGCATAAACTAAAATCGCTAAAAAAAATCCTACTGCACCAACAAAAATATTTGTAAAAAAGCAAAATGCTATGCAAAATTTATTCTTCATAGAGGGAATTCCAAGCATTACGAAAAACTTCTGATTTGGTTAATTTCACACCCTCATCAGTTACCCCACTTTTTATGTTTGTAAAGTAATCATACAATTCATCCAATGTTATTTTATTTAAATCCATACTATTAAATGACAATGTAATTGTCATACCTCCTTAACAAATGATTTAATATATAAGTTTATATCAGACAAGCTCTTCCATATCTTCTATTACCCAATCAAGTATATCTCCAAAGTCAAGATGCCTGCATTCCTCACCATGATCAACATACATTATCTCACCATTTTCCTTATAAAAACAAACACTTACTCCCCAACCACCAAGTTCACCAATAACAACACAATCATCCGGAACGTCAAATGCCTTTTTGTCATTATCAATTACAAATTCTTTTGGTTCATAAAATGTTGCAATAATTCCTCTTATTGTTGATTTTTTTGAAAAATGAAGCCATTCTTTATAAGAATCAGGTATCACAATATCATGCTCTTTTTCCCATACTTCAATTTCATCATCTAGAATAGGATATTCAAGCTCTAAAGCTTTATCACCATACCTATCGACCATCTCTTCACCCAATTCAATTATCGTCTTGATTCGATCTGTAATACTGTTATCTGGTATTTCAGGTATAAACATATTATATTTTCCTTTTCTCATTATACATTTTTTATTTTCCATAACTATTGTTTTTTAGGAATGTAATAGTATATCAGCTTGGGATATCCCCTTTGTCCTTTTAATCATAAATTTTATTTTTATTCTTCATACCAACCAATTTTTGATAAAATAACTCCATATGAATCACGCAATGACATTGAAACAATTCCAATCATATCCTGATTATCATCATAAATCAAATATTCGAAATAAGTAATTATATAAGTTTTATTAGTATCAGTTTTCAAATTTTTAATCTTAGGAGTTATATTTTTATCAAACCATTCACCATCTTTATACCCACCCGAAGGTCCAGCACAAGATACCTCATATGACATTGATTTTCCCTCATACTTTTCAAACATGAGTTTAATTTCATCATCTAGGTTATGTTCAGATTGAGTTTTACTGCAAAATACACCTTTGAGAGTATCAACATCTTTTGTATCAAAACATTTCACTATTTTTGCGGATGTGTCTTCGCTAATTTCTAGAACGGTTGGATAGTGATTTTTAGGTTCTAATACAACACATCCATTTAAAATAAATACAGAAATTAATAAACTTAATAATACTAAAAAAATCTTCTTTGACATATTATATCCCCAATCACCAAATAATCCATGCTGTATGATTATCATCATCAAAAAAAACATACTGTTTTAATTCTTGTTTATCTGAATTTAAAACGTCATTTTTTAATTCACTATAAATATCCTCATATCCAGTAAAGTCCACACTGCCTAATGTAACCATTTGATTAGGATCGATAGGAAAATAGAAATCAGGATTAAATCCTGTAATCCACCATTGTTTTTCGTCTTGTTCGTCTGGTGCCC
>JAEXNS010000365.1 GCA_023439605.1 Bacillota bacterium
CACCCATTTGGGCAGGCACATTTGCACCGCCGATTAAAACTATACTTAGCCAATACAAAATAGAAAAAAAACAGATTGCATTATTTGCTTGTCATGGCGGAGGCGGAGCGGAAAAGTGTTTTAACAGAATTAAGCAAGCCATTCCAAATAATAATTTTATAGGTGAAATTGATTTTGTTGATCCAAAAATGAATAATACTGATGTTAATTCTGAAAAAGTTCTTAAATGGGTTGAAGGGTTAAAAATAGAATAAGAATTAAAAAGATTTTAAATTATTACTGACTCAGAATTCAAAAAGTAGATGTTTAAATTGTCTATTATTATGGTGTTGTTGCAGAAGCTTAAAATTTTTAATAAGTCTGTTAATATGTTTGACGTTTGACTTTAGTTTCTTCATTTAACAAACTACAATTAAAATTTCTTTTTCATGAGGTTCTATAACAAAATTATTAAATCAGTTTGAATATAATATAATGATAAGAAATTTTATATTATAAATTAAATATTATGTGAGGTTAACGATGGAAAATACAACCAATGAAGAGTGGGTAAAGATATTCTATAAAAAAATTAAAGAATATACACACAGCTGTTTTTATGAAATAAATCATTCTATAGCAGACAAAAATTCTGTTTATAAACACTTTTATACTCAAGAAGAAATATGTGTAATAGTCGTGCTAAATAAAGCTTTTTTTCAAAATCTAATAGGCTTTTTTAAATTAAATGAACTAAAACTAGCTTTTCCAGCATTTAATTCACTAAGAGCAGCAATAGAAGCATTAAGACTGTTTAGGGCTTTTTTTACAGACTCTGACTTTAGATGTCAGTATATTAAAAACAAGAATACCAATTTTAGAAATACACCGGATTATGATTTTATGCAAAAAAAAGTAAACAATATTTTAGAGAAACAGGAAAAAGAATTGAGATCAAAAGATTCAATTCCTTTTTCAATATTATTATCTAATCATAATTTAACAAAAGGTTCTGCTATGTCAGAAATGCATAGTGAACTCTCAAAATGGTCTCATTTACTAAATGTTAATTTACTGATTCAAACACATTTAAATGATAGTAAAATTTATTTAGGTTTTGAAACAGAGGATAATGATATTATGAAACGTTATATTAATAAATATATAGAGGTAGTATATCATTTAGTTATTACTCATTCCTCAGTATTTGTTAATGTTGAATTTAGTAGCAAGTTTTATGATATGGAAGATGAAATGGTTAATTTGTATGTAGAATATATTAATCGTTTTTATTAAATATAAATATAAGTCCTTATGAAAATAAAAATTTTTAAAACAAGTCTAATATATATATAATATTTTTTAATAAACATCAAATTTTATACATATCTTCAAATTCAATCTTATTGGGAGGCTTTATATATGGCATTTTCTAAAAAAACAATGGATTTTTTAATTGAAAACCACCTGAATAACAGTAAGGTTTGGTATCAAGATCATAAAGAAGAATACAAGCAAAATATAGCAGAACCTTTTTCGAAACTTATAACCGCACTTCAGCCTGCAATGAATGAAATAGATAGTGAAATCATTTGCAATCCAAAACGTTTTTCAAGATTGTATAGAGATACAAGGTTTTCTAAAGGTGGAAGTATATTCAGAGATAATATATGGTATACATTTGCAAGAAAAACTGAAGGGTTTAAATCCATACCATCATTTTATTTTGATATTTCACCAGACGGATTTGAATATGGCTGTGGTTTTTACATGGCAAGCACGGCAACAATGAATATATTTAGAGAACTAATTTTAAAGAACGATATAGCATTTCAAGATGCAATAAATACTTATGAGAGCCAAAACAAATTTCAGCTGGCAGGAGATTTATATAAGAAAAATAAATATCCTGAACAAAGTGAAAGATTATGCAATTGGCTTAACAGAAAGTCAATATATTTATTTTGCAAAAGTGATGATATAGATATGTTTTGTAGTGATAAGCTTGCTGAAATGATAGCTGAGGAGTACAAAAAAATTGCACCTATATATTATTTCTTCATGAAAGCTGATGAACTTACGGTGTAGAACGTAAAATATTATATTGATTTAATAAAAACACCAATTTAAAAATCTGAAAAAATATTAGAATAAAAAAACCTACTTTTTACCCATTATTGCAATAGCACAATAATGTAAAACATCAAATTTTTGTTTTCCAATATTATTTAACATTGATAAATGTTCTTTTTCAAACTTTTGAATATCATTATCAGAAAGTGAGGCACCAATACCTCTACAAGCCTTAATTCTGCCGTTCCAACTTTCAATGGTGAAAGGAACATTGACGTCAAAAATGATACTTTCAGTTAATTTAAAATAATCGTTATATTCATTAGGGATAATTATATGATGCCTTTTTTCTCTGCAACCAGACCAGTTGGGATTATACTTTAAAATCAAATCTTCACTTGCTTTTGCAATATCATCATCAAATGGTAACCATGCCATGTATAGAAATGCAAGATTTCCATTTGCCTTTAATATTTTATAAGATAGAGGTGCAAAAACTTGGTGATTGAAGTAAAAATGGCATTGGCATGCTGTAATAACATCAAATGAATTTTCAGGAAAGTCCGTTTCTTCAGCAGCAGCTACAAAGTAATCAATGTTCATATGATTTTTTTCTGATAATGATTTTGCATACATGATTTGGTTTTCAGAAATATCAGTTCCTGTAAATTTTGCCCCGTATGAGTACATATTTCTAGGTAAAACTCCTGTACCAGTTCCCAAATCTAAAACAGACTGGCCACTTGTACATAGTCCTAAAGAATGAATTTTCTCATAAAATTCAAATGGATAAATATCACGATATAGTGAATATTCTTTTGAGATTCTGCCCCAATCAAACGCTTTTCCATTATCAATTCTGCTATCTGTAATCATTTTTAAATTCCTCCATATTTAGAAATAAATTTTTAAAAAGTTTTAATTTTAATCTATTAAAAATATTTTTTAAGTAACAATAAAACATATATTAACCTAATTATAGCATATACGGTGTATGAGATCAATCTTTAAAGAAAGAAAGGGTATATACAAAAAATATAGTAAGTGGTATAATAAAAAAAACAAAAGGAGAAGCTAAATATGTATAATGAGATATCGCAGTTGCTTATGTATGGTGACATTGATGAAAATGGAATACTTTTTCAAGTTGGTAGAATTTTTGAGATTTTTGATAGTGGTCAGTATAATAAAATTGAACTGGTTAGGGATATAAAAAAACAGATAAAAAAATTGCTAATACTTGCAACAGATCAGGGATTTGATGATAATTTATGGCATAATTATATTGCTTATTTTTTGATGACAAATGAAAATCCATTTTCAATGGTTTGTGAAAAGAATATAATTAGTGATGGAACAGTAATTTCACTTGTTAAAAATGATATGTCTTTAATAAGAGCTATTTTTAATTATGATTTTAGTGAGATCGAAAAAGAACTTAATATTGATTGTTTTTCTGTTGTTTCTAAGTATAAGGCAGTACCAAAAAGTAAGTTTATGTATAATAAAAATGTAAGCGAAAAGGTACGTGGATTTTCTAAACAGCTTGAGTTGGCAAAAAATGATATGGAATTTTATAATGTTGTAACCGAATTTTATAAAAATATTGGTGTTGGAATGTTTGGACTTAATAAAGCATTTCGTATTTGTGAAAATGTTAATGGTAGCTTTGATTTTAAAGCTATTAACAATATGGATAATGTTAGACTGGATGATTTAATAGGGTATGAGCTTCAAAAAAGAGAACTTATAGATAACACAAAGGCATTTGTAAACGGTAAAAAAGCAAACAATGTTTTGTTGTTTGGTGATAGTGGTACTGGAAAATCCACAAGTATAAAGGCAATAGTAAATCAGTTTTATGAACAAGGATTACGAATGATAGAAATATATAAGCATCAATTCAAAAGTTTGTCTGATATAATTTCAGCTATAAAAAATAGAAACTATAAGTTTATAATATATATGGATGATTTGTCTTTTGAGGAACATGAAATAGAGTATAAATTTTTGAAAGCTGTAATTGAAGGTGGTGTGGAAACTAAGCCTGAAAATATACTTATATATGCTACATCAAATCGTAGGCATTTAATAAAGGAAACATGGGCGGATAGAAACGATCAAACTAACGAGCAAGATATACATCATTCGGATACAGTGGAAGAAAAGCTTTCACTTGTAAATAGATTTGGTATAACAATAAATTATTCAAAACCAATTCAAAAAGAATATGTTAAAATAGTTACTGAACTTGCAAAGCGTTCTGGGGTAAAAATGCCAGAAGATAAACTTATACTGGAAGCTAAGCGATGGGAAATGAGGCATGGTGGTCTTTCGGGGAGAACAGCACAGCAGTTTATAAATTATGTATTGTATCAAGATGATGAAATATAATACTATTTAGACTCTAAAACACTTTATTTCTTATGGAGCTTAGTATTTCAAGGCTTTCGACTCTGCGGAGTCGACCGGGCTTTCCGGTCGCCCTGGACCTTCGGTATACGTGTATAAATAGTAATATAATTCTAAAATTTAAAGTTTACTCGATTTTTTTCAAAAAATCGTAGGTTTCCAAAGGGCAAAGCCCTTGGTCGCTTTCCGCAGAAAGCGAAATCTTTATGCTTTAAGAGCTTTTTTGCTTCTTTTGGCGATAGAAAAAGAAGCGGAGTTTGAGGCAAAGCCTCATAAATTGCCCAGCAATTTGCTTAAGTTGACGACATTGGTCGCCTATCATTTTGGGTGATGTATATTCGTGTTTTATTGGTTGAATGTTAGAATTTAAAATATAAAAAACAGAAGCAAGGATTATAAAATTAATTAAAAATATAAAAAAATTGATTTATCAATAAGATAAATCAATTTTTTTGAATGTATGATTGTTTGAGAGGAATTATTTAGTTGGTCCTAGTTTTACGTTATCACCCATGATATATTGTTTTAGTAAAGCTAGATCTGCTATATCTACAACTGTATCAGCTGTTAAATCTGCAGAAAGGAGATTATTTTCAGTTAGTAATTTATCACCTATTAGATGTTGGCTTAAAGAAACCAAATCTGCATTATCTACTTTCTTATCACCATTTAAATCACCATAAACTATTTGTAAAGCACTAGATGACGTTGTAGTTTCAATAGGCTTGGAAGTAGTTGTAACAGTAGTAGTTTCAATAGGCTTAGATGTGGTTGTAATAGTTGTAGTGACTACTGGAGTAGACGGCTCAAAAATAATTGTAACTTCATTATTTTTAAAAGAAAGTTCGTTTTGGTGTCCAGAGTTTTTGTCATTTGGGTCATCTAAAGCGGTCCACCAAAAGTACATATCTAATGTGTTATAAATCATGTTTTTCATAACAGTTTCTGAGAACTTTACTTCAACTGTGTCATAAACGCTGTTAAATCCAAATTCGGCAAAATTCCACTCTCCAGTGTTGTCATTATAATGAATTGCACCGCCACCATAGCTGTCAAAATTCGTAGAACAAGATATTCCAAAACGCAAACCAATTATCTTTTTACCAGCATAAGGACTTATATCAATTACATTTCCGGTTTTTAATTTTACAGTAACTTCATCATACTGTGGAATATTGTTTATAGGGGATTCAATCAAACCTTTATTATATTTGTCTATTACATTATCAAATACAGTTTTAATTGATGGATTATAGTATTCTAAAGTGTTTCTGTTTATTGTTTGCATATCTCCGGCACTTCCGCTATCCCATAAAACAGGACACATACCATAACTCAATGCTGTTTCTGAAACATTTGCAAGATATTTTTCTATACTAGATAGTTCTTTTTGGTTTTTTGCTTCTGTTAATACTCCATATTCACCTATGATAACAGGAGTTCCTTTTGAAATAAAAGTTGTATACAGTTTCATCATGTATGAATTTAACTCATCTAAGTCTTCTTTTGTACCCCAAGTCGTACGAGGAACACACCAGGTTGTATCAACTGTTGCTACTGCAAAGGGGGATGGTGTATAGTAGTGTATAGATAAAATACATTTGTTTGCTGGGTCGGTTGGCATTTTGTATCTGCTATCACAGGTTTGTACAATGTCTGTATTATATCCAGCAATAAGAAGATGGCGTTTTGAGTTGTTCCCACCTTGCTTTCTTACTGTGTCTACAAAAGTTTGATTAATTTTATTTAATAAATTATAAGCATCTGATTTTGCTAAATCTTTAAACTCAACTTCATTCATAGATTCAAAAACAAGATAGTCAGAATAGTTTTCAAATTGTTTGGAAACTTGTTCCCATAAAGAAACATAACGATTTATCATCGTTGTATAATTTGTGGAAGCTGCACGAATCCAGTCTATATCACCATTTCCGCCATCATGATGTATATTTATAATTACATATAAATCTTCTTGCATACACCAATCTACAACTTCTTTTATTCTCGCCATCCAAGCAGCGTTTATTTTATTATCTGAACTAATATTTTGTGCCCAAGTAATTGGAATTCGAATTGTTTTATATCCATATGATTTAACTTTTTTTATTAAATCCTGAGTAACTACTGGATTTCCCCATGCAGTTTCATAGGCTGATGGTGTATTTCCGCTTATCCATAGTCCACAAGCATCGAAAGTATTTCCTAAATTCCAGCCAACACCCATATCTTTTACAACTTCAACGGATGACATATCACGCATTCCACTAGTTACTGAAGCAGATACTTCAACAGATCTATTAAAGTTTATAGTATTAGTTATAGCTGAAACACCAATTAATAAAGCTAATGAGCCTGCTATAAAAGAACTTTTTTTCTTAAAAAAAGACATAAATAATCCTCCTAAAAATTATGTGTTTAAGGTCTATTGATCTATATGTGGTGCATATTTCAGTTCAGGAGAAAACTTAAAATATTATAAATCAATAGACTCTAAACTGTCAAGTAAAACCCTACAAATGAAAATAATCACAATAACGTTATGTAATCATTTTCATTTATAATTATATCACTATAGTTAATCGTTTTCAAGAAAAATTTTATAAAAAAAGTAAAAACGTTATTTTGTATAATTTTAAGGCAATTATATGTATAATATAGCTAAAACTTTAATATAAATTGTGACTATAATTTTACGAATTTTATAATTTTAATAAAAACATACAACAAAGTTTTATTAATTATATAATTGAAATATAGAAATACTTGTAGTATAATTAATGTATGTAAAAAGGTAAAATTTTTATTGAATTATTTTATTAATAGTAATGGTTGTGAGAAAAATAAGTTGATAAAAATATCTACTGTTTTAAATATGAAAGGGAGTTTAAAATGAAAAAAGCTAATTATAAGCGGATTATTTCATTTGCTTTATCAGCACTTATGCTTACTAGTGTGCCATTTATAGCATTTGCTGATGCAGGGGAAGCACCACCACCAATCACAACAAATGAAAGAGTTTTTCCAGATCCAGATTCTTTTAGTTATGATGATGTAGAGGTGAATTTTGCAAAGGGATTACAGTATTCATTGTATTTTTATGATGCAAATAAGTGCGGTAAAGGAATTACAGGTGGTAACCTAGAATGGAGAGGGGATTGTCACACTGAAGATTACAATATACCACTTATTCATGCAACTCTTGAATCTGCTGACACAAAAATAGGAACTAATATGTCAGAAGAATTTATAGAAAAATACAGAGATGTTCTTGATCCAGATGGAGATAATTGTGTTGACTGTGGAGGAGGAATGCATGATGCTGGAGACCATGTTAAATTTGGACTTCCTGGCTCATATGCTGCTTCAACAGTTGGATGGGGATATTATGAATTTCGTGATGCATATATAAAATCAGGAAATCAAGAACATATAGAGGATATTTTACATTGGTTTAATGATTTTTATTTAAAAGGTACATATTTTGATGAAAATGGAGATGTAATTGCTTTTTGTTATCAAGTTGGAGAGGGCAATAACGACCATAACTATTGGTGTCCACCTGAACTTCAAAGTTCAGAATTACTTCTTGATTTTGCAAGACCAGCCTATTTTGCGACAGAAGAAACTCCAGCATCTGATATGTGTGCGGGTGCGGCGGCTTCACTTGCTATAAGTTACTTAAACTTTAAAGATACTGAACCAGAATATGCTGAAAAATGTTTTAAAGCTGCAAAAGGATTATATGATTTTGCAGTAAAGACACGTTCAGAAGATGGCGTACAAAGTCTTGGATATGATGGCGGTTTTTATGATTCAAGTTATGATCATGACGAAATGTCATGGGCTGCTGTTTGGTTATATGAGTGTACTAAAGATTATGATTATATAACTGATATAATTTCAGTAGATACAGAACATCCTCTAGAAGCAACAGGTTCTTATCCTTATACAGGATATATGAAAAGAATAATAACTGATACAGGAAGATGCTGGCAAAATATATGGGTTCATTGTTGGGATACTGTATGGGGTGGGGTATTTGCAAAACTTGCTCCTGTAACAAATACAGCTCGTGACTGGTATATATTTAGGTGGAATCTTGAATTTTGGTCTGGTATTACACATGCATTTCCAGGTGGATTAGATGACCAATTATGGAATATGGAATATAAATATTCAGAACTTACAAAAACATCTGATAATTCTGCTATAAGGAAAACACCAGCAGGTTTTTCTATGTTAAATGAATATGGTTCTGCTCGATATAATACCGCTGCACAATTATGTGCTTTGGTATATCGTAAAGAGACTGCCGCACGTGGCGAGGAAGATGCTAGATTTGCAGATTGGGCAAAATCACAAATGGAATATATAATGGGAAAAAATCCGATGAATAGACCATATATAGTAGGTTGGTCCGAAACCGCAGCTTCACACCCTCATCATAGAGCAGCACATGGTTCGTCCACTTTTAATATGGATGATCCAGCAGTTCAAACACATGTACTTTGGGGTGCACTTGTAGGAGGACCAGATTCGAGTGACTGGCATAGGGATATAACTAAAGATTATGTTTATAATGAGGTTGCGGTAGACTATAATGCAGGATTTGTAGGTGCTTGTGCAGGACTGTATTATTATTATGGTACTAAGGATATGAAACCTCAGGAGAATTTTCCTCCACTAGAGCCACCAAAAAAGAATTTCTATCTAGAAGCGTACATAAATCAAGAGAATGTTGAAAGAACCCAATGTTCAATTAGAATTCATAATGATTTTAGTAATCCACCTCAATTTTTAGATGAGTTTAAGGTTAGATATTATTTCGATATAACTGAATTACTTAAATTTAATCAAACTATAAAAGATGTAAGATCAGAAGTGTATTATGATCAAGCGGTTTCTGTATCAGATGGTAAAGAAGCAGTTACTGTATCACAACCAATACACCAAGAAGGGAATATTTACTATATAGAAATGAATTGGGAAGGTGCACCTTTTAGAGGTACAAGAGAAATTCAAATAGGGCTTGTAGTTGGACAAGATGAAAACTTTAAAAGCAACTGGGATCCTACAAACGATTATAGTAGACAGGGATTGAGTAAAGAAGAAGTTTATAAGGATACAAAAAATATACCTCTTTATTATCAAGATGAATTGGTTTATGGAGTACCATATGGAGAAACAACCATTAAATATGGTGATGTAAATGGTGACGGACTAATTGACAATTTAGATTTAGTTTGTTTTTGTCAACATCTTATAAAAGATAAATCAATAGACAGTAAATTTACAAAAAATGCAGATATAAACAAAGATGAAGTGATAGATATTGCTGACATTGCAATTTTGAAACAATACATAATGGGTGATAAAACAATAATAAATTAAAAATCAAAACAGGATTGATAGTAAATATCAGTCCTGTTTTTTTGAAAAAATTTATATTAGGTAAAAAATAATAGTGCAAAATAGGTATAAATAATATATAATAATAACTGTATACAAATTTACATTGATAAACTGATTTTCAGTTACTGTTTATTCGTTAAGGTAAGGGTTGCACTTTTGTAGAGTTTCGACTCTGCGGAGTCGACCGGGCTTTTCGGTCGCCCTGGACCTTCGGTAAAAAGCTTTAACTTGTACATAAGGATTATAGTAACGATTTTAAGGGGCTTATATGAGTAAGAAAAATAAAATTTTAATATTTGTGACTTTAATATTACTTGTTATATTGGTATGTTTTTCATATATTATTTACAATAAAAAATTAAATAATAAAATAGCAAAAATATATCAAGATGGTAATCTAATATATGAGATTAATTTAGATAAAGTAGAAGAAGCATATACTATAAAAATAGATGGTGATGAAGAACACTATAATATAGTTGAGGTGCGAAAAGGTGAAATAGGAATTATTGAGGCAAATTGTCCTGATAAAATATGTGTAAACATGGGGTTTGTATCAGATGGATTATTACCCATAACTTGTTTGCCAAATAAGTTAATTATTGAAATAGAGGGTGGGGAAGAAAGTGAGTATGATGTACAAGCCAAGTAGTTTAAGAAAAATGGTATTATTATCTTTGATGACTACAGTAGCACTAATAATTTTTATTATAGAAGCACAAATTCCATTGGCGGTTACTATACCAGGAATAAAACTTGGCCTTGCGAACATCGTGACACTAATATTAATAAATGATTTTAAAAAACATGAAGTTGCTACAGTTTTGATTTTAAGAATAATTTTAGGAAGTATATTTTCAGGACAAATTGTTACTTTTTTTTATTCACTAAGTGGTGGAATTATGTGTTTTATAGCTATGTCAATTTGCAATAAATTTTTTAAAGAAAACGCACTTTGGTTTACAAGTATAGTAGGTGCTTTATTTCATAATATAGGTCAAATACTTATAGCAATGATTATTTTGAAGTCGGTAAATGTAATTTATTATTTCCCTTTTTTGATGATAAGTGCTATAATTACAGGATTTTTAACAGGTATAACGGCACAAATGATTATAAAAAAAATGAAAAAAATAATTGATTTTGAAAAAAAATAAAAAGTTTACCCCAAATTTAAAGTTTTACTCGATTTTTTTCAAAAAATCGTAGGTTTCCAAAGGGCAACGCCCTTGGTTGCTTTCCGCAGAAAGCGAAATCTTTATGTTTAGGAGCATTTAGGGTAGCAAACGAAGTGAAGCGTAGGGATTTTGCGATAGAAAATTCCTAAACCTGCCAAGCAGGTTTAAAAGAGTTTCGACTCTGCGGAGTCGACAGGTTTTTTTGTTGCCTTGGACCTTCGGTAAAATGTCTCCACCCTCACCCTTACATATAGATGAATAGTAACATATAGTAGCATTTGAAATAGTTAGAAATCACTTTAATATATTTAAATTAAAGCACTATAAATAATAAAAAACATCGGAATAAAAAAATCCGATGTTTTTTATTATTTTAAAACCTGCTAGGCAGATTTTAATTTAAATGGATACTGTTTTTATTACATTGATTTTATTATTATACCAATAATTTGGTGGCCAGCGTGACAGGAAATTGTTGCACCTACTTTATAAACTTCTTCAGGTGGATAGCCTAACTTTGCTGTTATTTCTTTAATCATTTCTTGGGTTTCACTCTCTAAACTACCAGCTAAAACACAGTATGGTGAATGTGGTATCATATTTCTTTGGGCAGTTTCTATTATTTTGGGAATTATATTTTTTTCTCCTCTTATTTTCTCCATTACAGTTGATTTACCTTGTGCCATGCTGATAATTGGCTTTAAACCAAGGACTTCTCCAGCAAATGCCGCAACTGCAGAAACACGACCAGAACGTTTTAAATATTTTAAAGTATATGATGCAAAATATAATTCGACCTTTTTAAACCAATCTTCAAGGTAGGATAAGATTTCATCTAAATCTTGATTTTTTTGTATTTTTAGAGCAGCTTGTAAAATAGGGTAACCATATGCACCCGAATAATTTAAAGAATCTATTATATGTATATTCATCTTACCTTCTGCTTCTGGATATTCCTCGAAAAATTTGTCTACTGCCATATGAGCGTTGTTATGAGTGTTTGAACCTGTAGATGAAATGGAAACATATACTAAATCACTATAACCTTGATCATATACTTCTTTATAAGCATCAACAAATTCTAAAAATGTTATTTGAGAAGTGGATGGGAATTCATTTGCATTATCCAAAAGATTATAAAATTCATCGGTAGTAAAATCCACACCCTCTCTAAATGCTTTACCATCTAAAGTGATAGGGAAACCAATAACTTTTATGTCCAGTTTTTTTGCTGTTTCTAAGTTTATATCGCTTGCGGAATCTGTGATTATCTTGATTTTACTCATTATAACCCCCCCTTTAATATTTTGTTAGTTTACCTTCTGTTGTGAATTCTGGAAAATCCCATTGCCTTAGTATTTCATAAGTTGCAATAGCAACTGAATTGGATAAATTTAAACTT
>JAEXNS010000027.1 GCA_023439605.1 Bacillota bacterium
AAATGGCTTATAATAATAGTACATATTCATCGCAAGGTTTTGTTTTAGGAGTACAATATGATGATGGAGGAACAACTACATATCAAAATGTAGATGAGCAAACAACATCAAGTGGGAAATGGGTAAAGTTATCTGGAGAAATATCAATACCATCAAGTGCAACAAACATATCTTTATATGCACATACAAAATATGTAGAAACACCAAGTGCAGAAGATTTGATTGATTTTTATTTAGATAATGTTGAAGCTGTTCAAGTTGGTGAAGTTGTAGAGGGAACAACAGTTACTTTACCAGTTAATAATACTGGAGACAATCAAATGATAAATGGAGTATGGAGTAGTTATCAAGATGTTTCATGGATAGATGTAAGTAAACCAATGGTAGCATTTACTTTTGATGATGGTCCAGTTGGAACAGCTAGTTCAGCTACATCTATACGTATACAAGATGCGTTAAAATCCAATGGATTTAATGCGACATTTTTCTACTGGGGAAATAAAATTAATTCATCAAATTCTGCTGAAATAACAAGAGCATATAATGCAGGATTTGAAATAGGCAATCATACATACACACATCCAAACTTAACAAGTATGAGTGCATCTCAAATAGCAGATGAATACAATAAAACATCAGAAACATTAAAGTCTTTAACAGGGTTATCTACATTTTTATTTAGACCACCATATTTAAGTGTAAATGATACGGTAAAATCAGCTATACCAACACCACTTATCAATTGTGGGATAGATTCAAAAGACTGGGACAATGCATCTAAAGATGCAATTGTAAATACTATAAAAACAGCAATGTCAAATGGAACACTAAATGGTCAAATAGTATTGATGCATGAAACTTATTCAACCACAGCAGGAGCTATGGAAGAGATTTTGCCATATTTGAAACAACAAGGATGGCAGGTAGTATCAGTTTCTCAATTGTTTAAAGCAAGAGGACAACAAATGAAAAATGGAAATATATATAATTCATGTACTCAAATTAATCCACAAGTCACTGCTACTACCACCACCACAACAGTAGCGACAACTACTTCAACCACCACAACAACTACAACTCCACAAATAACAAGTGCTACAACAACTACAGCACCAATAGTTGTTTATGGTGATTTAAGTGGAGATGGTAAAGTAACTAACGTAGACTTGGTAACTATAAGTCAACATTTAGTAGGCGATATTCAACTATCGGGAGCAAATCTACAAAGTGCTGACGTTACAAATGATGGAAAAGTTGATGTTGCTGACTTAGCATTAATGAAACAATTTATCATGGGTGACTTGGTCGTTTTGGGGAAAAAATAAATTTTAATAAAAACAGTTGCTATATAAGCAACTGTTTTTTCTTTATAAATTCAAAAAATTACTTTAAAAAAACATATATTACACGATGTTTTTTAGGTAGTAATTTTAAATTTATAGGAGGGTTAAGATTATGAGGAAAATCATATGTTTTTTTACAGTGTCCGCTTTGTTTTTATCAAATCTAATCTTTGATAAAGGTGTTTTATTGAGTGAAAATGAAAAAAATTATGCTGAAACTATTTATGTAAAAGAAGACATTAATCGTGATGGGATAACAGGTTTAACGGATATACGAGGTATCAACAGTAAATTATTAAAAAAAGAGTTTTATTTATCACAACATGATAAAATGCGAAACAAAGAAAATGCTTTTGAATATGATATTGATGAAAACGGTCAAACAAATGTTCTTGATTCTATTAAAGTAAAGAAAAAGGCTCTTAAAGAAGCAATTGAAGAAACTGATATGGAAAAACTTAAATGTAAAAATAATTATAGTAGGTATATTCAAGTAGATTATAGCAAAGAGGAACAAATATTTTTTATAAATAGTTATGATGAATTAACTTTAAAATTACCTAAAAGCAAATATTATGATTATTATGAAGAAGGGAGTATAGAGGACGATTATACATCGGAGTTTTTTAAGGACAATATTTTAATAGTTTACATCCCCAAACCTAATGACGACGAAAATTCATTTTTAAAATTTTCTTTGGAAAATGGAATTTTATATATTGATAACAGAGTGTTACCATGGATTCCATTACCTTCTTGGAAGGTGAATGTGTATGAAATATCAAGAGACCTTTTGTCAAAATATAAATTTGAGAAGGTAGAATACAGAGATATTACCAAATGTGGTAGAGAAAAAGTATCTCTTGATGTGTTTGTTCCACTAAAAATTACATCTGTTGATGAATGGGTGGATAATGTTGATGGATTGAATAAGTTGTTAAATGAAAATGATAATGTTAAATTTAGCAAAGAGGATTTGGATTCGATTTATAGAGAATACAGTGAAGAATTTTTTGAAAAAAATAAGTTGTTAATTTCAAGTAGTAGTTTAAATTCTCCTTACATTGAAGATGTAAAATATGATACGGATTATTTGTACATAAAGATAACCGGTTTTTGGAATGATGATATAAGGTATTCAACTCTAGAAGGAAATAAAATTTTATTTATATCAGTTTCTAAGGAAATGATTTTTGAGGAACAAAA
>JAEXNS010000035.1 GCA_023439605.1 Bacillota bacterium
CTCCTCACTCTATATTATATCACATTACGTACAAAGTACGCAATAGTTTTCAAAAAAATTTGACTTGATTTTTTTAGTTTTTACGTTGATTGAACCTTGTTTTTTTTATTCAACTGTCAAAGACCCGCGTATTTTTTGTTTATTGTATTTTTCTAAAACTGTACTTTATAGTGGCTAATATATAAAAATAAAGCATATAAAGGTATTGATTTCGACTAATTAACTATGTTATAATTATTAAATGGTTTATATTGTAGATGGGAGAATTAAAATGAAAAACAAAAAGAAAACCAATAAAATTTCAAACATATTATACAAGAACATTTGGACAATTATCCTTGCTTCTATTATCTGTCTTGCCTCATCATTTGCATTTGCCAGATACATTCTTCCTTTAAAATATACTTCTTCTGTTTCTTTATATTTAAATATAGCTACCGATAGCTCTTTGGATATAAGTGCTATAGAAAAAGAACAAATAGCCAATACATCTATTTCTATTTTAAAAGAAAATTATATATATACAAACCTTTTAGATGAACTTTATAAATCATATTCAAACGAAGAACTTATAGAATACTTATCTTTTTCAATTCTAAACAAAAAAATAACTGTACTTCCAGAGATATTAAAAGATTATATATCTGT
The DNA here is from genome assembly GCA_023439605.1 of Bacillota bacterium. GTDB lineage: Bacteria > Bacillota > Clostridia > Oscillospirales > Ruminococcaceae > JAEXNS01. The sequence goes on from JAEXNS010000035.1 coordinate 649, forward strand.
AAATGCTGATAAATCAAGCAAATTAATACGAATTTCTGCCACCACAAAAGATCCTAGACTCTCAACTGACTTATGCAATTTAATGTCCGAAATATCCTCAACAAAAATAAGCGAGTCAGAGTTGAAAGTGTCCATAAACGCAATTGGTAAGGCAACTATCCCTTTAAATCCATCTTCTCCAAACATTTTATTAATTTCAATACTTGGATTTGTAAGTGGTTTTTTTATTTCAATATTCTTAATTTTAATTTTTAATAATAAAAATAAGAAAATAAATGCAAAAACAGATATAAAAGAAACTTTCCATATCCCCCTACTTGCTAAAATAATAAATTTAGAAGAAAGTAAAACCAACAATGCTACAGCAGAAATATATCCACTTATAACCAACAAGAATACTGCTTACACAGTCTACGAGTCATATCAAAGCTTGAGATTAAATCTTATCTTTTCTCTTACTGCAAGAACAAACAATAAAGTTGTAGCTATATCATCACCATCATCTTTTGAAAGTAAATCTTTAGTTGCTGCAAATATAGCTTTAACCCTTGCGGCAGCAAAATCAAAGGTTCTACTTATAGATGCTGATATGTACAATCCAACAATAAATAAAATATTTAAGCTAAAAAACAGAGTTGGTTTGTCTATGTTGATAAGCAAGTTAACAACTTTTGAAAAAGCTTTAAACGAAAGTTTAGTACCTTTTTTAGATGTTTTAACTTCTGGCCCACTTCCTCCAAATCCTTCTGATTTATTATCTTCAGAAAACATGGAAAAAATGCTTGAACATTTACTTGAAAGATACGATTATATTATTATAGACACTCCATCATTAGATGAAACGAACGATACTTTAGCTATGTCTGATTTAATTGCCGGAATTATCCTAGTTTTAAATTCAGGAAAAACAACATATAAAGAAGTTTATTCCTCAATAGATAAAATATCCCGATCATCTTCTTATCTTCTAGGTACAATAATACATAAGTAAAAAATGGAGGCTATACTTTTAAACATAATACAAAGTGTTACTATTCATACCTATGTGCAGTGCAGAGATATTTTGCCGAAGGTCCAGGGTGACCGGAAAACCTTGGTCGACTCCGCAGAATCGAAATTCCTAACAAATTGTTAAATAATCTGTGTAATGGCTGAATATTAACTACCAAGTCAACTATTTGTATTTTCTAATGATATGATAAGCTATTTTTACAATTTTTATTAAATAGTTTATCAATTTGTTTTTAAAATTTCAACGACATATATTGGTTAAATATAATAAATTATCAAAATACAATAAAGACATAATATAAAATTTAGCTAATATTTTTTAGTTATTTCAACAAAAACAGTTGAATAACAGTTACAAATAGTGTATAATTAATTAAAAGGTTCTTAATTTTAATAACGGAGGCGATTACTATGACAATTTCAGATATGAAAATTTTAATAAGCGACGATTCCATATTAGTAAGAAAAAAAATCAAAGATCACCTTACTTCTTTGGGCTGTAAAAATGTTATTGAAGCATCTGACGGAGAAGAAGCCGTAGAACTTTATAAGAAAAATTCACCTGATTTAGTTTTTTTAGATATTGTTATGCCAAAAAAAGATGGTGTTTCAGCTCTTCTTGAAATAATGGCATTTGACAACAATGCAAAAGTAGTAATAGCTTCTTCTGTAGGCACACAGGGAAATTTAAAAGCAGCAATAGAAGCAGGTGCATTTGATTTTCTTCAAAAACCAATTTCTCCAGATAATGTAACTAAGATAGTACATAATATTATGCATGGGGTGATTTAATTATGTTTACACAATTTTTTGGTAATTACTTATTAAATAAAAAGCTGGTTTCCAATACCCAACTAATTGAAGCTTTTACTCTTCAGCATTCAACTAGATTGAAATTAGGCGTACTTGCTATTAACGCTGGTTTCATGACTGCTGCACAAGTAGACAACGTTCATAATATTCAACAACTTCAAGACAAAAGATTTGGAGATATTGCCGTAGATATGGGATATATAACCGAATCACAAATAAATGAATTACTAAAATCACAGCCAACAGGCCATCTTTTATTAGGACAAACACTCGTTGATAAAGGTTATCTTTCAAATGCTCAATTTGAAAGTGCTTTAAAACTTTATAAAGAGGAACATTCTATTACTGATGCTGATTTTACAAACATTCAAAACAATAAAATAAATTCTGTTATAAAAAGTTTTTATAACTTATCTTCTTTTTCAAATTCTGAATTTTTAACAAACTATATTTCACTTTTATTTAAAAATTTAATTCGATTTATAGGAGACGATTTTACAC
>JAEXNS010000053.1 GCA_023439605.1 Bacillota bacterium
GGACTCATTTATACTTCCCCATGGAGAATTAAATGTTCCTTCGTTTGTATCACTACCTGTTAACGAAACATAATATGTATTTTCAGCTGCTTGCACCTTGTTAATACATAAATTTGATAAAAATAAAGATAACGCAATAATAAGTGATAATACTTTTAAATTTTTACTAATCATGTTTTCCTCCTAAAATTATTATTTTTTTACAGTAAACCATAAACATAATCGACTATATTTAACTTTTTTAAACTAAATAAATAAATTAATGTTACCCTCAAAATTTTGAGCAAAATGTGTAAGTGATACTACTAATATTCTAAAATACTTGATTGAATGTTGCTGTTCATCTATATGTATAAGGCGGAGATATTTTACCGAAGGTCCAGGGCGATCGGAAAGCCTAGTCGACTCCGCAGAGTCGAAACCCTTGCAATACAGTGCTTTAAATTAAATATTTTAAAGTGATTTCTAAACTATTTCATATGCTTTTTTGTTACTATTCATACATATGTAAGGGCGGAGATATTTTACCGAAGGTCCAGGGCGATCGGAAAGCCCGGTCGACTCGGCAGAGTCGAAACACTTGCAATACTAAGCTCCATAAGAAATAAAGTGTTTTAGAGTCTAAATAGTATGATATTGACAATATCATTAATTCTAAACTTATTTCAATGTTGATTGAAATCATCGGTAAATAAAAATTTTTTTGCTGTTTTATGTATATTTACATAAAACAGCAAAATTATTATTTCTTAACTTAATGGCATTGCGGCTTAATAGTAACCTTTATTATATCTTTCCCTGTTTAAAAGCTTCTATCATATCTTGAGTTAAGCTCTTAATCTCTCCGTAATCTGGAATTTCATTTCTACTTAACCATACAGCTTCAGATAATTCTGCTTCTTCTAGTACAAACTCAGTTGAACCATTTACATCAGCAAAAAAACCTGCAAGTAGAGAATCAGAAAATCCCCACGGCTGACTTTTATAATATCTAATATTTTTTATATCTAAACCAACTTCTTCTTTCACTTCTCTTTTAGATGTTTCTTCTAAAGTTTCACCTATTTCACAATACCCGGCAACTAAAGCATATCTTTTGTAAATACTATCTGTATACTTAGTCAATAATATCTTATCTTTTTCTCTGTCAATGATGCCCACAATAACCGCTGGTGAAATTTTAGGGTAAACAATCATTTTACAATTTTTACATATAAATGCTCTTTCTGTTTCGCTTGGAACTAATCCACCTCCACATTTACTACAAAATTTATTGTTTAATGACCAACGACAAATTTGTATTGCAACAATCATGGCAAAAGAAAGGTATTTTAAATTATGTAGTCTAAAATATTCGATATGAAAAGTTTCATATTTTTCTTCTTCTGCTAAAGGAAAACCTTCTATCCAATAAAAAGCCTTTCCATCTATTGTAAAAAGATATTTTAATTCTTTTTCATCACCATTACCATTTATAAAATCTTTTATCAATGGTAATGATTTTTTTTCATCTAAATAAACACATTCGTTTATATAGCAAACAAGATAATCATCTGATTTATGTTCTCTTTTTGCATTATAATCAATGTTTAAAACACTTGGAAAAATTTCATTAAGCATAAAAACAACAAAACCTTTATTAATTATTTGATAATACAGTAACTATAAACCCGTCTATGTTATTTCCTGAAATAGTATAGTTGGTAGTTCCCTCTGGAATATAGACTGATGTTATAGATGAATCCAATTCTTTTGGTTGAAAATATATAAGATATTTTTGATTATTACTATCTGTAAATTCACAAGGAGAATGTTGGGTAAAATTCTTTATGAAACTCATATATTCTTCTAAACATAAGTTTTTTGATTTCATTAATTCAGCATGTGGTTTACCCACATATCTAAAATGCCATGATTCATCTTGGTAACCAGTTATATGAGATTTTTCTTGTGTATATCTGACTATAAATCCATACTTATCACAGTTTTCATTTATCCATGAATAAGCACCTTCACCTTTAAAAGCTGTAACTGAATTCTCATATATAGCCAAATCTATTGCATATCCAGTATGATGTTCACTTGCACCAGGAGGTGCCACTAGAGTAGATGAATCCGTACCATTTACAGCTAAGTCATCTTCATACATAAGTCTTTGTTCTTCTATACTTCTATATCCGCTATTACACATAATAGTTTTTAATCCTGTATTTGCTTCAAAATCAGCAAACATTACATTCAGTTCATCTACCATATATGTATTCAAATAAACAGAACTATCTCTTACTCCATAAGAGGAATTGCTTTTTGAAATAACACTTGTTAAATTTAAGCTTTCGCTGTCCTTTATATCATATAAATATTCCTTATTAACTAAAATCAATTCACCAAAATAAATGTCGTTATTTGGCTTTGAAATCTTTTTGAAGCCTAAATTCTTGTCTACTTCTGTAGTTGTTGTAGCCTCCGTAACAAAACTAACTTCAGAAATTTCTTTTGTGTTTACACTAACATATTTTAGCCCAATTACAATTATAGCAATTAATGACACCGAAAAAATTAATTCTGCTGTCTTTTGTATTACACTTTTTTTTGATTTATTTTTACTCATTTTATAGCCCCTAACACTTTTTATAATTACATTTAAAATTATATCATAAAAGCATCGTAAAATCAACATTCATATTTTAAAATTCATTAAATTTGTTACTATTCAACCATATTATAGAATGATATGTTTTCTATAAGGTACAAGGTGACCGGAAAGGCCATCGAAACTCCTACAAAATCGTAAACTTAAACTTTACCTTTAATGGCACAATAGTAAGTTAAATTTCCATGTTTAAATCAAATTCAATTTTTAATTTTTCCTCAAATTCCATTTGATTTATATCCACAATTTCAAAAACAGTTGGATAAAAATCATATCCTCTTCTTTCACGCATTATTCTCCATGCATAAAATTCTGCTATATGTACACTTGCCACTAATTCTTTATTTATTATATTTGATGCATGTGGTTTATGATGATATAGTGTTGTTTCTATAATATCAAAAGGTAAATCCCACCAGTGTATTAAATAAACACCTACTTCTTGATGAGTTATTTCCATATCTAATTTTTCTAATTCTAGTAAATTTATATGATTTTCTTTTGCATTTATATATCTAGAATAATATCGCTTAAAGTCTTCTTTTACAAGAATAATTTCTCCTATATTATGCAATAAACCCGCTGAAAAAGCTATCTCTGTTATTTTTTTATGAAAAAATTTATCATACATAAAAGCCAATATTTTATTGGTCCAAACAGCATGTTCCCATATGC
>JAEXNS010000090.1 GCA_023439605.1 Bacillota bacterium
GTGTAATACGAGGTCAGTTGGCTTACATTTATACCCTGTAAATATGGTGCGAATCCAGTTATCCACCACTGCTTTTCTGAAGGTTTATAATTATAAATCTGCGAAGGCAAGCCATTACGACCCTCGAGCTTTAATTCCATTCTCATTGATAAACTTCGGTCAACAACGTAATGGTCAGTTCCACTGTATCTTTTGTAAATTCCCAGTTCAGCTCCAGCACCTAGGTTAAGATAATTACCTCTCCACGCCCACAATGCATACTCTTGATTGTTTACAGTAAAATTGAAACGTTTAGCATCCATTGAAGTGGCATAATTAAAAATCATGTCATACAAACTGTTGTATCCGCCGAAACGCTGCAGAGCATCTTCACGTGCGTGATAAATATAATTTCCGTTTGAATCCTTTTCCCTGTCAAAACCAAAAATATAGAATATATCACTTACCCAGCCCTTCTGGGTGATCAATGCTAATAACGGGCAGAGCCATGAGGATATCTTATTGGACCATACAACAGTAATTAATTCAGGACTGTCACTGTTAAAATCAACTTCATGATTGTGGCATCCACTTCTCCAAAGAGAAAGCGTATATGAATCAAATGTTTTATCCATAAAATACAGATACCCTGAACCGCTTCCAAATCCGTGAGGCCCTGATCCTGCAACCTGTACTTCATACGGCCAGATAGTTATACGAGTAGGGTTATGCTGTAATTTTACTGACTTCACATATCCACCATTATTAAATTTAATAACATCGGATAAATCATCTGAACCATTAATTTTCACCTTGTGATCCATAGGAAGTCCATTTGGAGATGTTGAATATGCACATGATTCCTCACCAGGCTTCTGACACATGAATTCATCTGGATTACTGTTTTCCGTACCGACAGCATGAATTCCCACATTTTCAATATACTTAAGCGACGAATATCTTCGTACAAAAGCACTGTATTTTTCTCTGTCACTTTCAGAAATATTTTCTCCAAATGGTGTTTCACCTTCAACTGACGTCAAACGATAATTTGATTTAACTTCCTCAAGATCAGTGTGGATCTGCTCCCAGTCGCAGTCTGATTTTTCCTTCAGCCCGCAGAAAATACTGTACAGTTTTTGGTTCATTTCCTCTGTGTTTTCCGATTCGCCTAATGCCATCTTCATACCATCGCTATTATCTGCATCATTCTGATTAACACAATCAGCTAGGAAAGAAAATACTTTTTCTTCTTCATTTGTACATCCTGCCATTTTAGCTAAAATTGCTACTGTTTCAAGTTTCATAATTTTACCTCCAAAATAATTTATTTACACCGCAAATCAGAATATGATATACGGACTTAAATTCAAGATATTCTCTTAATAAGTTTATATAGTGTTTAGCCCATATCTACATGTCCCAAAATCATCTACATTGATACTTTTCCCAAAATTCCGTATACTTCTCCTCCTAAATTAAATAATAATACCATCTGGTAATAAGTTGTTATTTTCATTATCATTTAATTCTTTACAGTTAGATGCTATCGAAAAATATGTAAAAATAAATGTAAAGGCTGTGAGCTGTCCACCTAAAACAGGAATAACAGCTGAGATTCCATATGTTGATTCTATTAAGAATTTTAACATACCAATCTTTGTACAACATATTAAAGGTGGTACAACTGTTAATATTCCACTTGCCACAGTAGGTATTGAAGACGGAATGCAAAGAGCAACAATTCCCGATACTTCAAATGCTATTCCATACATAAATGTAATCGCTTTTGGCCACTCTCCTGAAGCATTATCTGGAAACGAATGATCTAAAAGTAAGAATACGCCATCCAAACACCAACCTACACATACTGCACCAAAATAAACCCATTCTGCCCAACTTGGATCTGTATACCAACAAGGTGCACTGGAAACTGCCCAAATAAATTCACTTGCAAAAGCCGCAAGATTCACCTTAAATGGGACAACTTCTCCACCAGAAAAACATGAGACTCCATCAATATATGATGTTGTCATATAATATACAAAACTTGACAATCCATTTACTATATTAAGCACAGACTGAACCCACATTGGAGCGATTACTGATTTATAATTTTCGTTTACAGAAGATTGAATTGATGTTTGACCAATTATTGCATCTGTAAGACGCTCTGCATTAATATATTTCTTAAATTCTTCAAATTCTAACTCATTTGAAATTGGTGCCTTATGATTAAGCATTTTATATATTATTGTTGTTGGAAGTGCAATAATTAAACTGGATACACCAGATACCGTTAATTTATCTCCGTTAGTAATTACAGAAAATAAGGATGATAAAAAAGGAAGTTTGATTTCACTTGTCAACAACTCCTTAAACACATTTAATGCCTGTTTTATTAGTAATAAAAGAGTTTTGACAATTGCTGAAGCAGCTGAAACTACTACAACTGCAAGTCCTTCAAAAATCTTAAGTAGACCGCACATCATCATGTTAAACATATTATCACGACCTGTAAGCATTTCAGAAAAATAATTATACGCCTGACTAAATGCATCAGTATTTTCTATAGATTTTGTAAATTCCTCAAGTATTAGCATAAACTCATTTAAATCATCAGAAAAATCTAAAAAATCATTAATAGCTGAACTATTTTGAGATATAAGACAAGGTACATCTCTTTCAATATATTGTATATACAGAAAATTATTTGATGCCTGATATCTAACTTCTTCATTACCAGTCTGATCCGGATTGACAGTGCCATCAAGCATAGTGCCTACTGACGTATTGGGATCGATTTTTTTAACAAATTTATCAATTGATTCTACTATGTCATCTTTAAATTTATCCAGTGTACTTTCAACTTTATCTGCAACAAAATCTAAAGTATTATTAGCTGCAATAAAAATTTCATCAGTACAGTAATCCATCATTTTTTGTTGCTTTAATAAGCCTGTCTCCTGTAATATATTTTAGAATTTTTTCCACAGGTGCATATTGATAAATATTTAGCGTTGCTACATCTTCAGTTGGCGGACCATTATCTGAAATAAAAGAAACACATAAATCCGGAACACTAAGTGTCTGTGTTTCTTGTGATATGGATATTACACCATTAGCATTTGTTTTAAGATCAATAACCTTATTTGGACCAACAATAACTACATTTCCATTGACTTCAATACGTGTATCTTCTTTACTCCATACTTTAATTGAAGCATTTGGATATATTAATCCATATGAATCGTATGCAGTTATTTCTGACATATATGAATCATACTTTAATATATCATTATCTGATGGCAAAGTGATTTCCTGAACGTTCCAGTTACGTGATTCTTTTTCTAGAAGAAAATAATTAACCAATTCGTTATCACTATTATTACAGAAAAGTGATGGCGAGGTATTATTCCTGTATGTAATACAAAAATCATCACAATTAGAAATTAACGGAGATATTTCTCTGAATAAATCTTCTTCCTCCACAGTTATATAACCATGAACAACTCTATTTTCTAAAGAACGACAAAAAATATGTATTCCAAAATTTATTTCATTATACAAATATACTTCTTCAACCTTTATTTCCTGGTCAGTTTTTACCCAAACACAACCAGTATTATTTAAAAGAACATAAACATCATTATTGTTTATTACCGCCATAACATCATACTTATTAATATCATCATACACAGCATCTATTTTTGAGCAAGAAGACGATACAGGTAATTGTGGTAATTCTATTAAATTACCAGAAACAGCATTAATTCCAGTAATTCTTGTTCCAGCTATTACAAATATAGGGTCTAAAACATCTGACGTTAACCATGTACATACATTTGAATTTACTATAAAACCTGTACTGCTAATTAATGTGCTATCACCTTGCCATTTTCCGCACATAGCATATATATCTAACTTTTCTTTTTCAGTATCAGCCTTCATTAATACTAAAATCCAAATGTTATCACCTATTTGTTTCACTGATATATTTTCAATTTCATACGCATTATAGGGCAATGAAATATTGACTTTTTTAGGTTCACTATAAGAAACACTTCCCTTTACTTTTTTTACATAATAAAGTTCTTCAGCTTGTGAAGCAAAAATTATAATATCTCCATTCTGACAGCATATTGATGAAATCAATGAACCCTGAAGATGTATGGTTTCATTTTTATAGCCAGTTGAACTATTTATATCCGTAAAAAAACTCTCCACATATCCATCTGTACGCAAATAAAAAAACTCATCGGCACCATCTTGATTATGTACACTTTGTAGCTGTTCCCCCATTTGTATAGGCTGTGAAAGCCTATAATTCTCAGTGAATTTAGTATAAACTGTACAATAGCCTTTTTCATTTTTATTATTACTTTTCATCGTAAACCTCTCCTTTACTGAAAAATACGTATCATATGCTATTATGTTTACTTTTGATTTATAAATAATATTATATACCGTTCATCTTTTTTTACAATATATTCACGATAAAATACATCAATTAAACGATAAGATGCGTTAATTGATAATTTAGATACACTGTAAATAAATATAGTGATGTAACTTAAATATTTTCAGAAAAGCAACAGTATATAGTGTAAATCCCAATAAAAATAAAATGAACATATTTTTTAATAATTGAATGACACATTTAATTTATCGACTCAAACATAACATTATTTGAAAAAGAAGCGGAGTTTGAGGCGAAGCCTCATAAATTGCGTCAGCAATTTGCTTAAGTTGACGACATTCGTCAACCATTGGATCCATTAATGTAAAAAGGGCAGGCTATAATGCCTACCCCAAAAGCTTTTTGATAAATTTTTCTAAATTAATTCTTTTTTTTAATAGGTATTAATAAATCAAGCTGTACATATTCATTAACCGCACCCGTATAATAAGAATAAGCATTAATATGTTCCTCAAGAGTTCCACCCATCCCATAAGGTTCACGACATTCAATGTCATATTCATCACTTTTTTTCATATACTCATAAAATGTTCCCCACTCATGAAAATCGCCCATTTTTATGCAATGTGCAGCATATAAACCTCCGCCAAATTGCCTTTTTTCAAGTGATTCAGATACTTTCATATCATCAGGTATAGTAACCCAAAATTCATATCCGTAATGCTCCTGCCCTTCCTGCGGTGAAGGATTATTAAATCCATAAACTCTAAAATCAGGCTTTATTTCCGATAAATTTACTGATTTTATAAAGTCCCTAAGTTTTTCACCAGCATTATCCTCAGGATTTTCACCTACATATTGACTTGCTGCAACTGTTACAGGTGGCAAATATACAATTCTAATTTCCATTTGACTTCCTATAATTTTGTTTGCATTATTCAATTCCTCCATTGATTGTTCCTCCTTTAAGTTAAATTTTGAAAGGCTAAGAGCATTTACAACCTCAATTAGTTCACTATCTTCAAGTAAATCAAGATGAATTTTTTCTTCAATACTTTCATCAAGTCGATTAACAAAAACATTTAAAATATTGCGAATGGTGTTCAATGCATTTATTTCATCATCAAGTGCAATGATTTTTTCACGCATAATCTGCAATGCTTTTGTCTGCTCATAATCATTAAGTATAACCCCAATAAGTTTAATAGGAATACGCAGTTTTCTTAGTATTATCGTCTGCTGCAGACGTCTTACCGCAGTTTCATCATAAACTCGATATGCATAATCTTCTTTTCGGCTGCTTGATATTAACCCAACCTTTTCATAATAATGAAGCATTCTTGTTGAGACATTAAAATTTCTCGAAACTTCACTAATAGTCAGTATTTCCATATGCTCCTCTCCTTTCTTTATTTATTATAAAGTATGACACAGTGTTCAAGTCAAGTGATTAATATTACCATTTACTCTTAAATAACATAAAAATATATACCTAAAATTTTTATTTGATTTTATAATTCATTCAAAAAACAAGTATGTTTGGAAAGCCTATTAAAGATTTAATAAGATCTTTTTATGGTTTTGTTAAATCTATCCTTAATCTTTGATTTATTTCCTCAATAATCCTAAAAACTTGAGTACAAGGTACTCTTTTAGATGCTGATTTTTCAGAACATGAAGCATCATTTAACTTCTTTGAAAATTTAACCGCAAGACTTAATTTTTTAGAATCATGTATAAGCTTAAAAACATCATCTGCCTTATCATAGTCAACACCAAGTAATTCAGTTAATTTATCAAAATATGCCCCTCTTCCATTATCACTTTTGTAATAAATATAATGAAGAATATACCATAACTCAAAACACTCATTTGACCATATCGGAATATACCCTTTATCAACTGCCATCCTTATAGCATTATTAAACTGTTGTAATTTAAAAGAATCCTTGTCAAATAATACAAAAGTTTTTTCAAACGGAATACCTTTTCTTTGTGTACGAAACCTATCAGCAAGATCAAAAAAATCATCAACACACTTTACTAATGATTCTGTGTTTCTTCCAACTCCTTTAATTTCATATAATAATGGAGATTTACTTGTTAATGTGTTTGCATAATCTATTAAGCTTTTTATATAATTAGGTTCTGTTTTGGTTCCCTCACAAACAAATAACCATGTTTCTGATCGCTCTTTTTTCTTCTTATTCATGAGTTCTTGTCGAGAAACTCGGCTTTTTGTAAATATTTGATCTGCCATGATATCACTCCTCATTTAGAAATGGTACTGCCCCAAATCTGCCAGATAAATAGTGCTTACCATAACTTAAATCAGATCTAACTCCACCATCATCAAAATCTACTAAAGAATATAGGGAAGATTTATGACTATTTTTTTCTATAAACCAAATTTCATCTCTTCTTAAATCCGAGGAATCCAAATTTATAATATTATGAGCTGAAAAAATCAATTGTGCACCTTTAGAATTGGCATCTTTATCCGTAAACATTTGTACAATTTGTCTTAGTAATAATGGATGAAGTTTTGAATCAAGTTCATCAATAAAACAAGTTGTCCCTTTACTTATAGAAATAAGGAATATAATAGCAAGAAATATAAATTTGTTTGTACCTTCTGATTCTAAACTAAAAGGAATTTCAATTGATTTTCCATTATAAATATGTTTTGTAAATGCAACATTAACTACATTTCCTTCAGAATCAATTTTAGAAGATAAAACAACATCCGAAATACTTGGATCAACATTTGTAATTAAAGATTTAAAATTATCTTTAACCTTAACATTAATGTTTTTATCAGCAAGTATATCACCAACAAACTTATCACAGTAGCCACTTATTGAAAAAACTTCTTGGGTCGCATTTGACAATACGTCTATACTTAAAAACCAAGAAAAAATCGAAAATAATTCAGCGTTCTTTTTTCTTAATCCTATATCCGTTAAAATTAAAATTTTATTAGTCGACATTGAAGAACAATATTCTATTTCTTTTTTCATATCATTACTAATAGTACCTCGTTTTATAGAATCTAAAGTTCTTTCAAAAATAAGTTTTTCTTTTGTTGTATTTTTGCTCAATTTCTTTTTGTAAAGATATTCAGATAAAATTTCGTCATTTGTACATGAAAATCCATAACGATACTCATATTCCCCTATTAAAATAGATACTTCATAGCTAGAAGGTTCTTTTTTACTATTATCATCAAATATAAATGGATTTGAATAAGGCTTTGATTTATTTTCATTAGGAGAAGTTTGTGCAATAAATCTGTCAACGACTACGGATTTCATTCTTTCCATCGCCATAAAAAAAGAAGATTTTCCACTTGCATTAGCACCATACAAAGCAGAAACCGGAAGTATGTTTACACCGTTTTTCTCTATTAAACTATATCTATGTTCTTTAATTGATGTTGCAGTCATATCAAAAATAGTTTCTTCAGCAAAACAACGGAAATTTGAAAATTTAAATTGTAACAACATGAAGTTCACCTCTTATATCAGTTATTATATAATATAAGTATATTATAACACTTGTTCGAAACACAATCAATAATTTAGAGCTTTTTTCTCTTAAAATTGATTTTATTTTTAAAAAACTTAAATTTTTATTTAAGTTTAAGAGAAATATTCAATATTTATTAATATATCAAAGGTCCAGAGCGACCGAAAAGCCCGGTCGACTCCGAAAAATAGAAATCTCTTTCAAAAACCGTAAACTTTACATTTAGAAACTGACTAGTAACACAAAATATTTTATAAATTCTCTTTACTTAAAAAATTCCACCGTTCTCCATATCAGTTTTATTCACAAAGTCCATATGATATAATTTTTCCCAATGATTTATATTTAACGTTCCTCTTGTTAGATAAATCGCCAAAATACAACAATTTTCATCGCTTTCATTGTTTGCCATGTCATACCACTCGGCAAAAGTATTACGAAGCTTTGTTCTTATTTCAGCGTTTTTAGGGTCAAGTACCCAACCAAGGTTTTCTCCTATACCATTAGCAGTAAACATCTCTAAGCCGCTTGCAATCGAAACCTCTTTATTTTTTTCAATTTGAAGTATTTTGTTTGATTTTCTATATGTAACAATATAAAATATTCCGTCTTCATAATATGCATTCACACTACGAACTATAGGGCGAGGTTGTCCATTAGAATTAGTTTCACATGCTATTGTTGCAAGAGAAATCACATTATCCTTTCCATTTCCAAACTGCTCTTCTAATAATTTAAATCCTTCTTCATATTTGTTCATGATTAATTTCCTCCCATCAAGTATATTAATATCATTATTTTTAATATCGTATCCTAACCCATCGTTATCTACCTTCAATTATTATTAAAATCCCTGTATAAAATTGATTGCATCTACATAAGAATTAACTTTTTTTACAACAAAATATTTCATAAACTCTTCTGTCCACAAATCAATCTCACCTTCAATATCCGTAACCTCATTCACGATAAAAATGCAATATTTACATTTTGATTGTGCCATTTTAGGTAGTAAAATCGAAAAGCCCCATTCAATATCAGCTTTATCATCCTCAAAACCATTGCGTGCATCTACAATAAAATTACTATTATCCTTCTGTATTAATAATTCTGCTGCAAAGATTGTAGGCTTTCTATAATTGTCAAAGCAACAAAATTCTTTCCATGTAAGTAACACAACATTATCATTTGCCACATATTGCACATGACAATATGGTGAGATAAACTCATCATTATTTTGAACTAATTCATTCATATTATTTTCTCTTTCTATAATTGTTTATATTATTAAGATACATCGAAACTCTTTCAAACCTGCTTTGCAGGTTTAGGGATTTTCTATCGCAAACCCCTCCACCACTTCGGTGGCACCTCCCCTTTCAGGTGAGGCAAAGTTGTATTTTCTCTCCTAAGGCTCCACTGAAAGGGGAGCTGTCACCCGCAGGTGACTGAGGGGGCAATGTCGTCAACTTAAGCAAATTGCTGAGGCAATTTATGAGGCTCTGCCTCAAACTTCGCTTCTTTTTCTATCGCAAAAAGAAGCAAAAAATCTCTTAAAGCATAAAAGATTTCGTTCTCTGCGGAGAACGACAAAGGGCGTTGCCCTTTTGAATCCCACGATTTTTTGAAAAAAATCGAGTAAAACTTTAAATTTTGGGTGAACTTTTGATTTTTTGGTGATTTTTTAAATTAAATTTTCCCACCTACGCCTTTAAATTTCTCTACAAATGCCACTATTTTTTGAAATACAGTTTGTTTTTTCGTTAAATATTGAGGGTTCAAAGGGCTCATTTTTGGTAAAATTTCATTTAATTCCGTTCCGTTTTCACTTGCATATTCCCTCTTTAAAGAGCTTAATATATACCTTTTTGCCGCATCTTCATTAAGTTTTTCGGCATTTATCAACTCTTCCGCTTCACGCTTTTGCTCAGCTTGTGCAAATGCAAAAAACAAATCTATAATACTTGCCTTATCTTTTACCTTATCTAAGTCTGTTTGATTTATAAAGTCAACTACCAAACTTTCTTTTGCACGATTACCAACACTAGAACGGATTAATCTACGTATATCCTCTACTAAAAATTCTTTATCTTTTACCTTTTTATTATTTTCAAAAATAAGTTCTAATATATAATCTAAATTTATCTCCTGCGATTTTAAAAGGTCAATTTCAAATACAACATCGTCCCAATCAATAGATGAATTATCTTTTTCTTTTTCTTCTCCTATTTTTTCACGACGGAGCCACTCCCTTATATCATTATATGTCGAACGATAATCCTGTACTACCCTATCTTCCGGCACTTCTACATCTTTCATAGCCTCAATATCTTCGTCGCTCATATAATGACTAGCTTTAAATTCTTCCACAGCCTTCTCATCATTTAAGTCAATCTTTTGCAATGCCTTTAAATCTGAAAATTCATCATAGTTCTGCAAAATGTT
>JAEXNS010000118.1 GCA_023439605.1 Bacillota bacterium
CCACTTTTACAACAGTTCCTACTGATGATTTTTCATCTACCACTTTTACAACAGTTCCTACTGATGATTTTTCATCTACCACTTTTACAACAGTTACTACCGACGATTCTTCATCTACCACTTATACTGTTACTTCTACTAACTACATAACTTCAATAACTACATCAACATCATATTTGGAAACTAGTGAATATGATGTTGAAAAAGGAGATATAAATAATGATGATAAAATAACAGTTAAAGATCTTACCCTAGTAAAAAGAATTATAATAAATGATTCAAAATTAATAATTAAAGATTTAAAAAGAACTTTATACGCTTCAGATTTAAATAATGATGGTATAATAAATGCTGTAGATTTAGTTTTATTAATTCAATTTATTCTAAATTCTTAAAAATTAAATTTATAAGCCTCCCTCTAATTATAAAGGGAGGCTTATTTTAAGGAAGGAGTATGAAAAAAACTTTAAATTATTTTATCTAATTTGATTTTGCTTCTGCCAAGGCTACTTCAAAATCAAATTGTTGATTATTTCTAATTACCGTTAACTTTAAAACATCACCTGCATTATGCTTGTTTTTTATATCATTTAATTCTTGTACTGTAGTAACTTCTATACCATCTGCAGAGACAATTATATCTCCCGATTGTAATCCAGCAAGCTCTGCAGCACCACCTACCGCTACTTCTTCAATTAGCAATCCTGTTGCTGAAACATTTTCATTTCCAGAGTATTGAGAATTTTCAGATATAACTCTGCATGTTATGCCTATTTGTGGTCTTCCGGTAACATAGCCATTTGCCAACAATTCATCAACTATTTCTTTTGCTTCATTTATAGGTATAGCAAAACCAAGACCTTCTATTGTTGCGGAAGTGTATGAAGATGACATCTTCATAGAATTTATACCTATAACCTGCCCACTATCATTTACAAGAGGACCACCAGAATTCCCAGAATTTATAGCTGCATCTGTCTGTATTAAATTTAAAAGCATATCATTCGCTGACACTTCTCTGTTTAAACCTGATATATATCCTACTGTAAGCGTTCCAAACAAATCAAACCCTAAAGGATTTCCTATAGCAATAGCTGTATCTCCTACTTGTAATTGGCTACTATCACCAAATTCAGCTGCTACAAGTCCGCTAGCCTCTACTTTAAGAACTGCTACATCCGTTTGTGCATCAAACGCTACTACTTTTGCAGTATATTCAGTTTCATCAAACATTAATATACTTACTTCAGTTGCCTCGCCATAACTTGAGCTATAAATAACATGTGCATTTGTTAATATATATCCATCTGTTGACATCACAATTCCTGTACCTGTTCCTGTAACCTCTTGTTCACCATAATTACCATTTGGCATTCCATATCCAAAATAATTTCCATATGAACTTGATTGACTATTAGTAAATGAAGCTGAAACGCCTACAACAGAAGGTAAAACCTTTGTATATATTTCTTGTGTTGACAATGCATTTTCACTTTTGGATAGTTCCAACAAATTTGCTGTACTATAATTTTCCGTGCTAGCAGTAAGATTTTCTGTACTTACATTTGCACTTGAAAAACTTTTATCTTCTATATTAACTGAGCTATCTAAGTTGTTTTTATTGTCAAAATATTTATAAGTGGTAACACTACTTACTGAAATTGCAACTACACATATTGCTGAAATAAAAACTTTCACTTTTTTTCTAAAGGAATTCTTTTTTATTTTGTTTTTATCCTCTAAATTTTCTTCTACTGGTACATACTCAGTTTCAATAACATTTTTTTCGAAATCATATTTATTTTCAAACATATTGATACTTCCTTTCGGTCTTATATTTTATTTTTAGGTTTATGTTTTTGTCTATATCTATATTATACTTTTTTATGTGTTCACAATATGTGTTTATAGCAAAAACTTCGTTGTTTTTATGTATGATATATGTGTTCAATTGTGAGCAAGTGTGTAAATTATAATGATTATTTTTCACATTCTATTATTGATATCAATGATTTCTATAAAATAAAAGATGTAATAATCAGCGACTTATACGCAGATTATTACATCTTTTTGTTTTGATTTATTATTTTATAAATTAAAAGTAGTAATTAACCACCTTTTGTTAATTCAATATCTGTGTCAAAGATAACTTCATCTTCATTGTAAAAAACTACAATATTATAATATTCCTTATCTGACATACCAAAAACTTTTACATATGTATATCCAGCAGGGAAAATTTTTTTATTGGTTTTATTATCTAATTTAGAAGTCAACATAGGTTTTTCGAAATAATTATCACATATATCAATATGTTTTCAAATAAGTTCTCCTTTTTCTATTAGTGTACGTGATATTTCAAGTTTCTTATCTGGATGAGGAATTGACCATTTCCATAAATAAAGCGTAGTAATTGTAATGGCTAATAAAATGACGACCGTTATTGATATTATTATGGTAAATGAAATACGAAGATTATTTTTTTTCATTTTTATATAACCTTTCCCGTTACTTTTGAATCCCTTTATTTATAAAAATATTAATTCGGATTTTTTATAGTGGTTAATACTAATACTAAAATGAATTTAAAATCTTGCTATTTTTTGTAGTCTACTCAATTTTTCAAGGATCTTGGATTTCAAAATCCTTGAAATCTGCATAGAAAGGTTTTAAGTCATTCTATTTCATATTAGTATAATATGAAATAGGACTGTTGAAATAATTCCAAACCTTTATATTAGGGTAGAAATGTTTTGCCGAAGGTCCAGGGCGACCGGAAAGCCTGGTCGACTCCGCAGAGTCGAAACCCTTGCCAAACGAAACCTTTACCTTCAATATCTTAATAGCAATAAAATCTAATCAATTTTTAAAGGTTTTATCAATTCTTTAAATTCATTTTAGTATAATATATGTGTAATTATAAGCATAGATTTCCTTTTTAAATTTAATATTTTCTGTCGTAAAGTCTAGATTACTTGTTGACTCGTCCAATATATCTAAATCACTCTTTTTTAAAAATACTCTTGCTAATGCTATTCTTTGTTTTTCAACTCTTCTATTTCAGCTATAGATAATCCTGTTGCATTTACTATTATCTCTATATTTAAACCTAATTTCACCATGTTTCGAACTATTTCAACAGCTTTTTCTTCTTTCCCCTTAACTAAACCTTCTTTCAATCCTTCCTCTTTTCCCTCTGCTTTTGCACTATCCAATATCCCCAACTCCTGCCCTAAATAAGCCAAATAATCTTCATATGCTTTTCTTTCACCCTCTGGCATCATCAAATAATCAAGCTT
>JAEXNS010000158.1 GCA_023439605.1 Bacillota bacterium
ATGTAATAATTAACACCCAATTTACTTGCCCTTTTAACTGTATTTTCATCTTTTAAATAAGATAAAAAAATATATGGAATATTTTTAGTATTAGAATTCAACAAAAGCTTTTCTCTAATTAAAAAACCATCCATTTTAGGTAGCATAATTTCGGAAACAATTAAATCCGGACTATCTGTTAATATTGTTTCAATTGCTTTTTCTCCATCATTTGCAAAAAGAACTTCAAAACCTAAATTCTCTAGAAAATCCGTCAATACTTCTAAGCTTATAAAGTCAGTATCTATAATTAAAATTTTATTTTTAAATTTAGATTTTATCAAATTATTTGATTCAAAACAAACTGTATTTTGGAATTTACTTTGGGATAAATATACTCTCTTTAAAGCTAAATCATATATAGATTTATCAAGTTCTACTGTATATAAATTATCCCTCTTTACTTCGTTTAAAGATGAAAGTCCAATGGAAATAGTTATTTTTTCAATAAATTTTTCTGATTCAAAAATTGCATTTCTCAATTCTTCAGCAAAAATTATTGCATCATTTTTTTCAATATGAGGAATATAGATAGCTATTAAAAAACCCTCTAATCTAAAAAATATTTCATTGCCTTTTTTTATTTCATTTAAAATACAAACAATATTTCTCAATATTTCATCTAACTCATTTTCTCCATAAGTCTCTTTCAGTCTTAACAAACCATCTACAGATACTATAAGTAAACTAGGATTTTGAATTGAGTTTTCATTTATAATACTATTTATTTCATTATATAAATAATTCTTAAAAAAATTAAAATTATATAACTTAGTAATAGAGCACTTTGTTAGTTTTTCATCTGCTTCCATTAAACTATTGTTTAACCTATTATTAATTTGTTTTAAAATTTGATTTTCCTTATTTAAACCTAACGATTTCTGTTCTGCTTTTTTTAAGTTTGAATAAAAAACAATTGGCATTTCTATTTCATATTCCTTAACTAGAGTTTTAACAAAAGGTTCAATCACCATCAACCATTCCAATCCTTTTTTGGCAATTACTTTTTCAAAAATCAAATTCCATAAAGTATTTCCTGTGTAATTATAGTCTGATATTTCTAAGTTGTCATCTATTTTCAAGTCCATATCTTTTATAACATCTAGTATTTCATCTTTACTAAATACTAGAGCAAATCTTTTTATAATACTACTACAAATAAAACTATATCCACCAGATTTTATTATACTTTTCTTTATAGGATTTACAAAGCTACCACATTCTAAATCTCTAAGAGCTTTTATGTAAGTTATCACTTTATCTTTTATTATAGATCCATGTTGTGGAGCAATCATAGTTATATCCATATTCAAAAAAATCTCCATAACCGACCTCATAATTTCATGCGATGGCATATAGTGTTCGTGAAAAGTTTTCATTCTTTCAATATACTCTTCATCCGCATAAAGAGACCATTTATTTGAGAAAGCACCAAATAAATCACTTGAAAATAAAATTTTACTTTCATTATCATAAGTAGTTATTGCACCTGGAAAATGAAGATATGGTGTCATTACAAAAGTTAAAATTCTTCCTGATTTAAGAGCCAGTTTAAATTCATTTTTATTCACAATATAAAAATCTGATTTTACTCCATAAAACTTTATAAGTACTTGTGCACGCCAATGAGTGACAATCTTAAAATTACATCCTTTAGCTTCAAAAAGAGGAACCGCTGAACAAAAATCAGGATCTTGATGATGCAAAATAACATATTTTATTTTTTCTATTGGTATTATATCTGTTATGTTTTTATAAACGTACTCAAAATCCAAAACTGAACCTGGATCTATTAAAACCGCCTCTTCTCCATCAACTATCAAATATGGATTACAGTTTAAACCTAAATTTTGACCACCTTCACCAACCCAATATATATTTTTAAAAATTTCTTCCGTTTTATTATTCATATAAATCCTTCTTTCTAATGTTTTAAATTGCTATTATTTATCATATTATATTAATCGTAACAAAGCATTAAAAATAAATAACGCTTCCAAAATAATGTGATAAGACCACATCATTTTAGAAGCGTATAATAAAATTTTAAATATTCTTTATTAATTGTGATGCAAAATTTTCTGCTCTTTTTAAGTCACTTGTATTTGGTTTTCCCTTATTCATTCCGCCAAATAATTTTAGTATACTATTTGTATTAAATCCTGCACAACTAAATTCATCTATAATAACATAACCTTTAGAAATTAAAATATCTCTCAATGCCTTATGGTCCTTATACATTTTCGTTTCATTATAAATCCCACTTGTTGAAAATATAAATGCTTTTTTATTTATCACTTGAGGAAACGAGCTTACCATTTCAAGTAAAGGTGCATAATGTTTCCCACTATCGATACCTGCTCCAAATCCAATTAAATCATACTCATTTAAATCATATTGTTTTTTATCATCTAAATTTTTTATGTCTGCATTAATGGTATTTGCTATTGCCTTTGCTATTTTTTCTGTATTTTTATGATGATATGAGTAAATAAATACAGCTGATGATACTTTATTTTCCATAATTATACCTCTTTTTTTACTATTCAGCTATATGTACAAAGCAGAGATATTTTACCGAAGGTCCAAGGTGACTGGAAAGCCCAGTCGACTCCGCAGAGTCGAAACTCCTATAAAATCGTAAACTTTACCTTTATTGGCTGAATAGTAACATTTTTTTATTTATTATTTTTCTATTCGTCATTTTTTTGTATTTCAAATACATCATTAATTGATACACCAAATACATCTGCTATTCTAAATGCCATTTCTAGTGAAGGTGAATATTTTTCCGATTCAATAGCTATAATAGTTTGACGAGAAGAACCAACACGTTCTGCAAGTTCTTGTTGGGTCATTTCATTTGCCAAAAAACGTAATGTTCTTATTTTATTTTTTATTATTAATTTCTTACTCATGAGAAACGCCAACTTTGTAATAATATATTATAGCCACACCTTCACAAAAGCTACCAAAACACATGGAAAAGAAAATAATGTTTATCATTACTGCAATAGAATAACCTAAAACAACCGCTATCATTGCAGCTACAAAACCAATACCAGTAAATGCATAGCTTATTTTTGCAGTTTTTAATTCAATAAGTCTATCCATTTCATCAGTACAAGATATTGTTTTCATTTTATTTATTATAGATTTTTTACTTTGATTTTTTTCTTTGGATATAATCAAGTATTCTCCTATATAAATAACTATTTTTGTAATTACAGTAATAATAATACCTATCAAAATGAAAAATAATACTGCACCTGCCCAAAATTTAATATTATCATTTTCAATATTTTTGTTATTGTAAGAATCAAAAGCATATATGCAATACCCCACAATAACCAACAACATAGTTCCTAAACCTCCAAAAGCTCTCTTTTCATTATATGACATAAATAAACCTCCTTAATGTTAATTTCTATAAACGTATTGTATCATATAATTTACATAATGTCAAGTATTCTTTACATTTTTATTAAAATTAATCTTACTTTTAATAAATTCATTAAAAGTAAGATTAATTACACCCTATACTATAAATATCTTTTATCTTTATTATATTTCCGTCTGTAAATTTAACTGTAAATTCGTATTCATCTATCCTCTTTATAGAGCCACTTATACTTTTATATGAGCCCCCTGATTTTCTTTCATCCTGAACATAATATTTAATAGTTACAAATGGATTTTCACAAATGTTTTCCTTAATGATTTGCAATTTCTCATTTATAATAGATTTTTCATCCTCAGTAGTATAATTCTTTCCTCTGTCAACCTTGCTGTTTCATTTATTTCTGAATCATATCTGGACAAAGCAGCAAATGCTGAAAATTGTGCAACTCTATTTTTTATTGACATTTGTGGATGTACTATTGAAACATCGTGAGGAAGATTTATTATATCTTCCTAATAATATTTCAAACCACAATTTTTGAAAAAACAAGTAAAACTTTAAATTTATTTATCAACTTAGCCATTCACTAACAACTTTAACCGGATGTTGAATTTCCTTAGCTATTTCTTCTATTAAAAATCCATTTTTAAAATATCTCCTTGCTATAGAGTCCATAGCCTCACCAATCTCTATTATATGATAATCAGGGTCATAAATACGAATAACACGCTGTTTCCATTCATATATTTTTTCTTCATGAACATACTCAACATTAACATGATTCTTTAATTTATTTATAAAGTCATCAAAGTCATCAACCTCAAAATAAAGCTCCATATTATTTGATTTTTTAATTATACTTTCTTCAGAACTTCCAATAAGCCAACCAAAATTTTGTTGCAATGCAAATCCACCACTCATTGTAACATTCCACCCTAAATCCATAACTACCGTTTGATTAAATATATTTTCATAAAATCGCTTTGACACTTCAATATCCTTTACAGCAAGTAATGCAAGTTTAAACTTCATTATTCATCTCCCCTATTTTCCACTTTATGCACTGTTTTATTCTCTTACCATCATCGCCCTGTTCTTTATCAAATGCAAATGAATTTATAGTTTCGCATGGAAAAGCTTCACAAAACCCACAATTTTCGATTTTTTTACTTTCACAACAAGATTTAACTGGACAAGAATCTCCCCAAAATGGTTTGTTGATATTCACACAGCCACAACACCCCATACTTTCTTTGTATTCACATTCACTACATAAAATTCCACATCTTGATTCAATCATGTTTTTACCTACTTTCTTTTTTATATAATTATATCATCTCAAATATGACAACAATATGTCATATTTGAGATGATATAAAAAATATACGGACACCCTATTAGAAATGTCCGTATATTATATTATTTTAGTTTTATATAATATGTGAGTTCTTTATCTTTGAAAATATCAGGATTTATAATTGAAGCAAGATCACTAGCAATAATATCTGTTTGATCAATACCTAACCAATACAAATCAGAAAATTGATAAACACCACCATTTTGATATGCTTCACATTCTTTAATTTGTGGAAATGCTTCTTCTATTGCAGTTAATCCATCACAATATTCAGGTGTTGCACTATATATTATAACATCTGCATCCTGAACACGACTAAATAAATCTTCTGCTGTTATGGTATCCTCATTTACATCTGAAAAAACATTGATACCACCCATTTCTTGTATCATTGAACCAACCCAAGAATCATCGTTAGTAGCATATCCCAAACCATCAAACATACTAAATAAAGCAACTTTCTTGCCTTTAACACCTTCAAGCTTCTCTTTTATATTATCAACTGTTTTTTTAGTGTTTGACATATACTCAATTGCATCATCCTCAGCATTATAAAACGAAAGAACAAACTTCATCCATTCCATACGAGCGAGATAATTTTTTTCTAGATATTCATTATCAACTGCATAATTAATACCTAATTCTTCGAGTTTTGCAATAGCATCTTGTTGACCATACTCTCCTGTATACAAAAACACTATGTCTGGTTTAAGTGCTTGAATTTGCTCATAATCAGGTTGTCCCATCTCTCCACCAACACTTATAATCTTTCCACTGTCCATACGTGATGTAATTTTGTCTAATCCTTTCAAAGAAGCTCTATCAACATTTACAGCACCAACAGCGTCCCAAATATCATCATTATCAGCAACTCTCAACATAGAAAGCTGAGTAGCTGATAAAAACACAGCATTTTCTATCGGTGTTGTTATAACTATACTATCCTTATATTCATCTGGAATTTTACCAAGTGATTTTGGAACAAGAATAAGTTCTCTGTCTTCTCCATCTGTCACTTTTTTAATTCCATTTTCCAATAATTCGATTTTAAAGTTTTTTGAATAGTCGACTGAGATTTCTGTTGACTTAGAAACATTTTCAGTATCAACTTTAGAAGTTGTATCATTTGATGTTATACTTGTTGATTCCTCCTTAGACTTTGTATCATTGTTTGAACAAGCTGTTAAAAAGCTTGCAACAATAGCTACACCAAGTAGCAATGATAATAATTTTTTCCTCATTTTAGTTCTCCTTTGAGTTAATATATTCTAAATACCTATTGCAAATCGCTAATGGCAATTAGTTTAATTTTAACAAGATTATACTATTTAATTTAAATATTTTTTATAATCATCCAGCTTCGCAACATAAATCATTATTTTCTAAAATCTTATTAACGTATTTTAATAGTGAACATATTCCGTCACAAAAAATAATCTTTTCACTATTTTCTCCATAAAGTTCATAACATGTGCTCTTATCTCTAAATGAAAGAACAGGTTTATTTATTGCCAATGCATAGTTTAAAATTTTTACATTCCCTTTATTACCACTACCAATTGGAAAACCTGTATCAATTACACATTTTGCAGATTTCATCAACCAAATAGCTTTTTTAGCTTTTTCGTCACAAATAGGTTCAAATGGTATCTCTGTTATAACTTCCCTACATATTATTTCTGCCACCTGAAAATCAGTGTCATTTTCATGTAAAACTCCTGCATTAATCCCATATCCATTTCGTGACAATGCACGGTATATATTTATTCCTGTAGAGTTTCCTCCTGTCACAAAAATATCCGCCATTGAATTTCAACAAACTCAACTGATCCTAAAAGCTCATTATATTTTGCACCAGAAATTCCATAAAGCTTTTGTATACATCCATTTTTAACTATATCTTCAGG
>JAEXNS010000209.1 GCA_023439605.1 Bacillota bacterium
CCTGAATATAAAGCAATGCTTGTAAATCAAATAATGCATCACTTCCCTGATACAAAAGTGGTAGCTTCTTCTGGCATGGCTGGTTATTATCGTTCAAATAAAATACAAACAACACATCCTTTTAAAAATTTGTTTGTATGTGGTGATAGTGAAAATGAAGCTAAGGCTGGTCAAGGTCTAATGGCACCACGTGTAAATATTTGTGCTGGCCATCAAGCAAACGCTATATTGAGATTAATTTTAGGACTAGAGGACGTTTAAAAATCAGCTTGCTATTCAGCCCTAAAGGTAAAGTTTACAGTTTTATAAAGGTTTAAACTCTTCAGAGTCGACTGGGCCCCTTACTATCGACCTAAACCTTCAGTAAAATATCTCTGCCTTATACATACGACTGAATAGTAATAAAAATAGAGGTATAAAATAAATGAATGATAATTTAATAATTAAAGATAAAAGCTTTAATTCACGTTTTTTCCTAGGTACAGGTAAGTTTTCTTTAAGTAAAACCAAAGAAGCAATAGAAGCAAGTGGTACTGAAATCGTTACTATGGCACTTAGACGTGCCGACATATCTAGTGAAGGTAATATTTTGGATTACATCCCTAAAAATATTACACTATTACCCAATACATCTGGTGCCCGAAATGCAAATGAAGCAGTTAGAATAGCTAGACTTGCAAGGGAATTAGGTTGTGGTGATTTTATCAAAATAGAGGTAATTCATGACTCAAAATACTTGCTGCCAGATAATTATGAAACTATAAAAGCCACTGAACAACTTGCCAATGAAGGCTTTATAGTTTTGCCTTATGTTAGTCCCGATTTAAATGTAGCAAGAGAACTAGTAAACGTTGGTGCTGCTGCTGTTATGCCTTTAGCTGCACCTATAGGAAGTAATAAAGGATTACAAACCAAAGATTTTATTCAAATATTAATAAACGAAATAAACTTACCGATAATAGTAGACGCCGGCATAGGCAAACCATCCCATGCATGTGAAACTATGGAAATGGGTGCTGCTGCAGTCTTGGTAAATACAGCTGTTGCTACTGCAAACGATGTTGTAGCTATGGCAAAAGCTTTTGCCGATGCAGTTAAAGCTGGACGAAACGCTTATCTAGCTGGATTAGGTAGGGTTTTAGAAATAGGTGCTGATGCTTCTTCACCATTGACGGGTTTTCTAAATAATAATTAATGTATAAACATGTACTATTCAGCCTCTAAAAGTAAAATTCAAGGTTTTAAAAGGGTTTCGCTTCCTCGGATGCGACCGGGCTTTTCGGTCGCCCTAGACCTTCAGGCATATATTTTTTGTGTTATGGATGGATGAATAGTAACTAATATTTATTATTTCATATATGAAAGGTTAAATAAATGAAAATTGACAACGGCATTTTAACAGATAACAAATCTATTGAAGAAATTGTTTTAAACAAAAAAGTAGACTTTAACAAGTTCACAGATAATGATATATTTAATGCACTTGAAAAAAGCTTTTTAAATGAATATGATTTTGCTGCTTTATTATCTCCTGTAGCCATTAAACACATTGAAAAAATTGCTAACAAAGCAAAAAAAGAAACTTCTAGATATTTTGGTAATAACGTTTCTATGTATACCCCCTTATACATTTCAAATTATTGTGTAAATCATTGTACATACTGTGGTTTTAACTGCACAAATCAAATAAATAGAGGCAAACTCACTTTTGAAGAAATAGAAAAAGAATATAGTACTATAGCTTCAAGTGGATTAAGAGAAATATTAATTCTTACAGGAGAAAGTCGTGTACATGCCGATTTAGATTATATAGGTGAGTCAGTTAGAATTGCAAAAAAATATTTTTCAACTATAGGAATAGAAATATACCCTTTAGACACAGAAGAGTATAAGTTTATTCATGAATGCGGTGCGGATTTTGTTAGCGTTTATCAAGAAACATACAATAAAGAATTGTATAAACAGGTTCACTTAAAAGGTCCTAAAAGTAATTTTGAGTATAGATTTAATTCTCAAGAAAGAGCTTTACTAGGCGGAATGAGAGGCGTTAGTTTTGGTTCTTTACTCGGTCTAGGTGATTACCGTGAAGACTCTTTTTACGCTGGTTTGCACGCCTATCATATTCAAAAAAAATATCCTTCTTCTGAAATTTCATTTTCAGTTCCTAGAATACGACCTTATATAAACAATAGCTCAAGTAATCCAAAAGATGTTCACGAATTACAATTACTTCAAGTCATGCTAGCCTTTAGACTTTTCATCCCTTTTAGTGGAATTAGTATTTCAACACGTGAAAACGAAAATTTCAGAAATAATGTAATTGGTTTGTGTGCAACTAAAATATCTGCTGGTGTAAAAACAAGCGTTGGCGGTCATGATGAAGAGCAAAAAGGTGATGAACAATTTCAAATATCAGATAACCGCTCTGTAGAAGAAATTCGTGAATATATTTATAAAAAGGGACTTCAACCTGTTTTCACTGATTATCTATATGTTTAGGCGTTATTATTCAGCCTCTAAAGGTAAAGTTTACGGTTTTGCAAGGGTTTCGACTCTGCGGAGTCGACCTAGCTTTCCTTTCGCTATGGACCTTCGGTAAAAAATCTCAACCCTATACATATGCCTTAATGGTTAATATTTAGGAGATTTATATGCTTATTTCAGTAACAAATAGACATTTGTGTAAAAATAACTTTTTAAATCAGATTGAGCAAATCTGTATTTCAAATCCTTATGCAATAATTCTTAGAGAAAAAGATTTATCCATTGACGAATATATTGAACTAGCTTCAAAAGTAATGAATTTATGTAGTAAATACAGTGTTAAATTTTATATTAACCATTTTATTGAAGCTGCTATTGATTTAAACGTAAAAAATGTACAGGTATCTTTTAACGAATTAATAGCCTACCCTAATATATGTATCGATTTTAAAGTATTTGTTTCAGTACACACTTTAGAGGAAGCTATAATAGCTGATTCTATGAAAGTTAATGGTATAATTGCAGGGCACATATTTAAAACGGATTGTAAAAAAGATCTTGAGCCAAAAGGTGTAGAATTTATTCATTTAATTTCAAAAAGAATATCTACACCTCTTTTTGCTATAGGTGGCGTAAACCTCCAAAATGCACACGAAGTTATTCGTTATGGTGCAAGTGGTTTTTGCGTTATGTCAGAATTAATGAAATCAGATTCCGTAAACAATTTAATATCTAATTATAAACAAATATCAAAATAGTTATGTATTATTATTCCATTGACAAAATGAACTTATAATGGTATCATTATTATTGATTGTTTAACTTATTTAGTATACAAATCACCAATTTACACAAAAATATATCTTTGTTTTATCATTGAAGTATATTTTTGTATTCTTATTTTAGGTTATTTTTTTACTTATTTCTAAGCCAATAATTTGAATATTTATTACATTAAAAAAATCCAATTCAAATAAAATTAATTTAAATTTGAATTCATATTTTTTTGATATAATTAAATAAAAAGACTGTAATACTAAGGAGAATAGTAATTTATGGAAAACACTTCAAAGCCACAGATGGAAATTTCTATTGCTGACTTGATTATGATTGTCAGAAAAAGACTTTTGCTAGTGATTTTAGCCACTCTCTTCGCAACTGTTGTAGCTTTTATTTATAGTAACTTTTTTATTACCCCTAAGTATACTTCAACTGCTATATATTCAGTTATAGAAGCAACAAAAGATGGTTCTACTACTTCTTCAAGACCATCTGATCAACAAGATTTTATATACTTAAATCGAGCTACATCAAACTATGTTCATCTTTTTAAAACTAGGGATTTTTTAACTTTAGTTGCTGAAGACTCAAATCTAGGTTATACAACAGAACAACTGAAAAATATGATTTCAACGTCTATTATTGAGACGACTATGCACTTTAATCTTTCCGTAACATGTTCTGACCCAGAAGATGCTCTTGCTATTCAAAACTCTATTTTAAAATTACGAGATGATATGGTAGCAGAAAAAACTTTAAATACAATAAATATAATTCCTCTTGAAACAGCTATTTTGCCTCAAACTCAATCTTACCCAAATATAAAGCTTAACACTATTATAGGTGCTTTTTTGGGGTTTGTTTTAGGATTTTTATTATCGTTATTGTTAGAAATCATGGATACAAACATAAAAAGTAGAACTGACCTTATTAGCCGTTTCCCTCTTCCTGTTTTAGTTAGCATTCCTTCTTTTGATATTAATTCAAACAATAAAAACAAAAAGAAGAAAAAACAAAAAACAAGAAAAAATCAAAAAAATATTTCTACTAGAACTGTAGAAATACTTAACAAGAAAACAAATTTCGCTATAAAAGAAGCTTTTAAAACACTTCGAACAAACTTGCAATTCACTCTAACCGGAAAAGAATGTGAAGTCATAACTATAAGCAGTGCTGTACCTATGGATGGGAAAAGTACTACTACAGTTAATCTTGCTATTACAATAGCACAAACTGGTGCAAAAGTTCTTATAATTGACTGTGACTTAAGAAAAGGAAGATTGCACAAGTTTTTTGAGGGTGCTCAAAATAAAGTTGGTGCCTCCAATGTTATTTCAGGCATGGTAACAGCAGAAAAAGCAATACAAAAAGCAGTTATTCCAGATCCTGAATCTAAAGTAGACTCATTATATATTTTATGTTCTGGTTCCATCCCGCCAAACCCTTCTGAACTTGTTGCAAGCAACAACATGGCAAAAATGCTAGAGGGATTGCGTAAGGACTTTGATTACATACTTATAGATACTCCTCCTGTAAACATAGTATCTGACGCACTTCCTATCACAAAAATATCTGAAGGGATTTTACTTGTTGTTAGACAAAACCAAACTTCTTATGCCGACGTTGAAAATGCAATTAAAAACTTTGAACTTGTTGGTTCAAATTTGCTTGGTTTTATCTTAAATGGTGTTGATATTGAAAGTGGTAAAAATTACAAATACAAGTATGGTAGATACAAATCATACTCTTATAACGCATATTCATACTATAGCAACGAAGATGAAAATTCAGATGAAAAAAATTCAGACGATAAAACTTCTAAAGACACAAAGTCTAAAAAATAAGGATTAATATTTATGTTTGATTTACACACTCATGTATTACCTGGTATAGATGATGGTTCAAAAAACGTTGAAATGTCTGAAAGCATGATTAAAATTTTAAAAGAACAAGGTGTGAGTACAATTTTTTGTACTCCACACTATTATCCGACAGATATTTCATTAAGTGAATTTATTAAAAATAGAAATATGGCATATGATAGGATTAAATTTCTTGAACAGGACGTTAAGCTGATACTTGGTAGTGAAACTTATATTTCTGAAATTTTATTTAATCATGATTCACTTACCTCATTATGCATAGGAAACTCAGATTATCTTTTACTTGAGTTGCCATATGAAAGAAAATGGAATAAAGAATTGTTTAAGAACGTAGAAAGAATAATTTCAAAATATGATGTTATACCTATAATAGCTCATGTAGAGCGGTATATGCCTATCCAATCAAAGCATAAATTAATAAATGAATTTATAGATATGGATTGCTTAATTCAAATGAATACCGCTTCTATAGTCGATGAGCACACTAGAAAATTTGCTTTAAAACTTATTAAAAAAGGCTATATAAACTTTTTAGGAACTGACACTCATAACTTAACAACTAGAAAGCCACTTATGTCTGAAGCAATCAACATTATAAAAGAAAAACTAAGTAATGATTATGTTGAAGAATTCACTGAAAATACTAATATTTTTTCAAATATAAAAAATATTATATAAAAAACATCCTACTAAAAAGTAGGATGTTTTTTGTTACTCATAAAATAAATAATTTATAGTCAAAAATGGTTACTATTCAGCCGTTAAAGGTAACGTTTACGGTTTTACATGATTTCGGCTCTTGCGAGGTCGACTGGGCTTTTTGATCTCCCAATGTCATCAACTTAGTAAAAAAAGTTAAAGTTTTACTCGATTTTTTTTCAAAAAATCGTAGGTTTCCAAAGGGCAACGCCCTTGGTCGCTTTCCGCAGAAAGCGAAACCTTTATGCTTTAAGAGCTTTTTTGCTTCTTTTTGCGATAGAAAAAGAAGCGGAGTTTGAGGCAGAGCCTCATAAATTGCCTCAGCAATTTGCTTAAGTTGATGACATTGGTCGACCGGGCTTTTAGGTCACCCCTATACCTTCAGTAAAACATCTCCGTCCTATACATATAACTGAATAATAACAAAAAACATCCTATTAAAAAATAGGATGTTTTTTTATTAATGATAAAAATAAATAATTTATAATCAAAAAAGTGCCCTTAGGGACACTTTTTTATAAAATTATTTACCTAGTTCTATGCCTTCAACTTCTAACAAGTATAGTTTAAGTTGTGTTAAGTCATTTAGGTCAATTGTGCTCTTATCGTCTTTTTTAACGTCAGCAGCTTTTGCACTAAATCCTTTTGTAGCAAATGTATCTAAAGTTTCATCTTCTAAGATGAATTTGATCATAGCTACAGCGTCTACAACAGCAACTTTACCATCGTTAGTAATATCACCATAGTTAACAACTTCAGTATCTTCTGCAACTTCAGTTGTGTAAACTGTTTCTTTAGCTTGCTCTACTAAAGCAACACTAACTTCTTCTAAGTCAGTTGCAGTAGCTTCACCGCTAACTACATCAGCAGCAGCAACAGTTTTTGCAGGAACTAATTTACTAACTTCAACTAAAGTGATATTTAGTTTAGCAGAACCACTAGCTACATTATTTTTAGCTAAAACTACTGGACCATCTGAATATAATGCAAGAAGATCAGCTAAGTCACTATTAAATTTTTCTACATAGTCATTTAATAAAGTTTTAATAGCTGTAATATTTGCTCCACCAGTTATAACATTTAGAGGATTGTATACATCTGAAACTACAACTTTTGCAGTTGAATAATTAGCTGCAATGTCAGCAAGTGCTTTATCAATATTCGCAAGAGCTGCGTCCATAGCTACTTTAGCTTCTGTACCATCCACAAGAGCTGTTTTTACAGTTGCCATTTTTGCTGATAGTTCATCTTTTGTCATAGAATCAACTTTAACTAAAATAGACATTTTATCTGCTGAAGTACCTAAAACACCAGCAAGATAATCAAAAGCAGCCTTTTCTAATTCTTTTTGAGCGGATTTGATTGTAATAACGTCTGCAAGGTTTAACAAACCAGTAGAACTATACTCCATATTGCTTGTTTGACGTAAAGTAACTGTTGTATTTGCAGAAGCTACTAGAGCAGTTGTTGATAACATAGCAACAACACTAATTAGTGATAACACACGTTTAATAGATTTTTTCATTTCCATAAACTCCTTTTTCAATATATTTGAAACGCATACTAAAAAATAGTAATGCGATTTCATCTTATAGCTAAGATTATAACATATATTCTCAAGCAAAACAATTGGTAAACTAGTTGAAAAATTCAATTAAATTATAGTTATTTTCTACAACTTTACTTGAATAACAATGAAAAATAGTCACTTCATCCTTTTTTTAAAATATATGGTGAAATCCCCTTTAAAATATAATCTTATTATTAAAATCATACTTTTCATAAATAAATTATTAATTTATCATTAAGTTACAAACCATATTAGAAAATTCCACTGGATTTTCCAAAGAAAGTCCTTCAATTAATAAAGCTTGGTTATATAATATGTTTGAGTAATCCTTAAGCTTTTCCTTATCAGTATCATATAATTTTTGTAGAGTAGTGAAAATACTATGATCTGGATTTATTTCTAAAACTCTATCCGCTTTAACTTTATGATCTGTTGGCATAGAATTCAGAACTTTTTCCATTTCAATTGATAATTCCCCAGAACTAGTTAAGCATATAGGATGTGATTTTAGTCTTTGAGATAACCTAACCTCTTTTACTTTATCTTGTAAAGAATCTTTCATATAATTAAATAAATCTTTATTCTCTTCTGACTTAGCTTTTATCTCTTCTTTTTCTTCTTTTGTATCTATATCCAAATCACCAGCAGAAACTGATTTAAATTGCTTTTCATTATAACTTATAAGCATTTTGATTGCAAACTCGTCTATATTTTCTGTTAAATATAGTATTTCATAACCTTTATCTAAAACTAACTCTGTTTGAGGAAGACTTTTTATTCTAGATATATTTTCGCCTACTGCATAATAAATATATTTCTGGTCTTCTTTCATTCTTGTAATATATTCTTCAAGTGTAACTAATTTTTCTTCGTTTGATGAGTAAAACATGAGTAAATCTTTTAAAGCATCTTTATTTACTCCATAACCATTTTGTATCCCAAATTTTATTTGTAATCCAAAAGATTTGTAGAATTCTTCATATTTTTCTCTCTCATTTTTCAAAAGCTTTGTCAACTCATTTTTAATAGTTTTTTCTATGCTTTTTGAAATAAGTTTTAATTGCCTATCATGTTGTAACATCTCTCTTGAAATGTTTAATGATAAATCCTCAGAATCAACTAATCCTTTTACAAAACTAAAATGATCTGGCAAAAGATCTGAGCACTTTTCCATTATTAATACTCCACTAGAATATAACTGCAATCCCTTTTCATATTCTTTTGTGTAATAATCATAAGGTGCTTTTGATGGGATAAATAACAGAGCATTATATGTTGCTGTTCCTTCTGTTTTTGCATGTATATATTTTATTGGGTCTGTATAATCATAGAACTTTTCTTTATAAAAACTATTATAATCTTCATCTTTAAGTTCAGCTTTATTTTTTTTCCAAATAGGAACCATACTATTTAAAGTTTCTTTTTCCATGTATGTTTCAAATTCTTCGCTATCTTCTTTTTTACGACTTTTTTCCATTTCCATTTTTATAGGATAGCGTATATAATCTGAATATTTTTTAACTAAAGATTGAATTCTATACTGTTCTAAAAATTCATCATAATTTTCATCTTCTGAATTATCTTTTATTTCCAACTTTATCTCTGTACCAACAATTTCTTTTTCGCATTCGTTAATGCTGTAACCATCGACACCTTCAGACACCCATTCGAAAGCTTGACTTGAACCATATGCCTTACTTTTTACAGTAACTCTTTTTGCAACCATAAAAGCTGAATAAAAACCTACGCCAAACTGTCCTATTATGTCTACATCTTCACCTAACTCATTTTTGTTTTTAAACTCCAAGGAACCGCTTTTAGCAATTGTACCTAGATTATTCTCAAGGTCATCTTTGTTCATTCCTACTCCATTATCAGTGATAGTCATAACCCTGCTGTCTTTATCTAGTGTTATATTAATACCAAAATCATTTTTTGTTAATCCTACTTTTTCATCTGTAAGAGATTTAAAATAAAGCTTATCTATAGCATCACTTGCATTTGAAATAAGCTCTCTTAAAAAGATCTCCTTATGAGTATAGATAGAATTAATCATCATTTCCAATAGTCTTTTTGATTCTGCTTTGAACGCTTTTGTTTCCATTTTTCAATCACTCCATTAACAATTATTATTTTTAATATTATTTATTTTTATATATTAGCACTCTAAATAGATGAGTGCTAATAATAGTATAGTACGCAAATCAATAAAAATCAAGTGTTTATTGATAAAAATAATATTAATTTACAATTTGTTAATAATTATTATTCTTCCAATTCTTTTAAAGCCTTAAACTCTTCTTTATTAACTTTTATAACCGCATCTTTTAAAATAACTACATCATTTCTATGAATAGACAAAGGAACTGCTGAATCATTTTCAGTTTTAACTTTTAATTTACCTGTTAAAATATTAACTTCTTCCACATATCCATTTCCACTTGGAGTTTTTACATACGCCCCTACTTTTGGAGTTATTTTCAAAAGTTCCTCATAACCATGTTGTTCATATT
>JAEXNS010000233.1 GCA_023439605.1 Bacillota bacterium
GTGTAAGTCTATTTCCCTGTTCATCTCTAGAAATTTTAAATACTTTTGCTGCAAATTTTTCAGAATAATTTTTTAATTTTATATACTTATCTAAGCCATAAATAAATTCTTTTATTCCTATAAATTTTAATGCCGAACCAAAAAAACAAGGAAATATTTTTCTAACATAAATATTTTTCTTTATATCCTCTAAAGATATTTCTCCATTATAAATGTATTTTTCCATTAATTTTTCATCACACATCGCTATATTTTCCAAAAATGAAATATCTTTTTCATAACTAAAATCAATACAACTATCACTTAAATATAACTTTAATTTAGACAGTATTCTAACCTTATCTGCTCCATCTTGATCCATTTTATTAACAAAAACAAAGGTAGGCACATTATAGAATTCCAAAAGCCTCCATAACGTCTTAACATGTCCTTGAATTCCATCTAAAGCACTTATTACTAAAATAGCATAATCTAAAACCTGAAGTGTCCTTTCCATTTCAGCAGAAAAATCAACATGTCCAGGCGTATCAAGAAGTGAAATATATTTTTGATTCAATCTAAAATTCGCTTGCTTGGAAAAAACAGTTATTCCTCTTTCTCTTTCAATAGGGTGGGTATCCAAAAAAGCATTTTGGTGATCTACTCGCCCCATTTTTCTTATTGTGCCCTGTTCATAGAGTAAGCTTTCTGCAAGTGTTGTTTTACCAGCATCTACATGTGCCAGTATACCTAAAACTATATTTTTTGATTCCATAATAATCAGCCATTTCTATATATAATATTTAATTAATCAATAAAGGGTCGAAAATATGTCTTTTCAACCCTTTATATATTTAATCTTCAATTGTTTCTTTTGTAGTTGCTTTTGTTGTTTCATTTGTAATTGTACTAGTTGTTTTTGTTGTTTCATTTTCTGAAGGAGCTGTTGTAATTTTAGGGTTTGTATATGTGATTTTATCATTTGAAGTGGTATTAGTAGAACTAATATCTTTTGGATCTGCTTTACGACAAATTGTAACTATAAATCCGTCTACATTATTTCCTGAAATCGTATAATCATCAGTTTTAGGAACATAAATTTCTGTTGTATTACCACTTGAAGGTATGTAATAAATTTCATATTCATAATCAAAAACTACTTTTTTCAAATGTTCTTCACCAAATTTATATTTTTTTAAATAATCTATATATTCCTCTAAACATAATTGATTTTCCACCATTATAAATGAATGTGGGATACCCACATATCTAAAATGCCAAGGCTCATAATCTATCTTTGTAATTTCTTTTTTACCTTCTGGGTATCTTACAATAAAACCATATTTATAACAATTATTATTTATCCATGAGTAATCACCCGTACCATCATAAGTATTTGGTGTACCATCATCTAAAACTAAAGTTACATCAAAAGCTAACCCTGAGTGATGTTCACTATAACCTGGTTTTGCAACTAAATCAGAATAATCTTTTTCATTTTTTGATAAATCTTCTGTATATAAGCTATTTTGTTCGCTATAACTTCTTATTGAACTGGTTAATGTTACATGATTTTTTTGATATAAATCATAAAAATCCTGCATCATTTCATTTAACTTAGGTACTGCATTTTTGTTTAGTTTCATATATATATTAGAAAACTTAAATATATTACCTATCGCAGGATCATAAACTTGAACATTTTCATCTGCTAAATCATAATTGTCAAAATTAAATTTATAATCATGATTCACTAAAATAAGATCACCTTTGTTTACATAAGAAAAGGCTTTACTAATTACACTAAATTTTGTTTCATCTATTTTATTGGGGTCTTGTGTTGTAACTGTAGTTGTTTCTAATTGTGAAACTTCTTTTTCTGTACTTTTATTCTCTACTGTTGATGTTGAAGTTATAATTTTATTGTTTGATTTATCATCTTTTTTTCTTGCACTTCTAGATATTCCATCAACAATAAAAATAATAATTATCACTATTAAAAGTAAAGCAACTATTATTCTAGGGTAACTAACCCTTCTTTTTACTGTCTTAGCCATTTAAAATACCTCATTATATATTTTTATTTAAACTCATAAAAAAACCAATGCAACAATTAACAAAAAGTAAATTGAACAATTGAATTTTCACTAATATATATGATATACTATTTTAAAATAAAAGTCAATAAAAACAATCATGTTTTACCATTAAATCAGCTTTAACAAATACCCTTGACTTTATTAAATAAAGCTTAATTTCAAATAAAAAAGAACAAAAAAAAGTTATACATAAAACTTAGCGACTTAGTTTCATATACAACTTCACAAAAGTAATTTAAATGTAATGAAAAACATAGACAATTAAAGAACTCAAACAATACATAAAAAATAAAAAATATAAATTAATAAATAGTTGAACGTTTAACACACAAGTAATTAACGACAATTTCTAAAATTAAAACTTTAAAAATCCGCTAAATCTTAAATGATATGAAGTTCACTTTAAGGTTAAAATTATAATAATTTCAACCTCCATAAATATAATACATCATTTAAAAATTTTTTTCAATATCTTTTACGTAAAGGGATAAATTTAAGCCTGAAAGGAAAAAAAATAACTTTTTTCACCTTTTTTATAAAGATATTAGCAACCAAAAGGCTATTTTAGGTTGTTCGTTTGTTAATTGTTTTTCAAAAATTACATTTTAATTAATTAAAAAAAAATTTTATCTTTCCAAAATAAATCGTATATTCCTATTTAAGTTATATATTAAATAGGAATATGCTTTGAAAAACAATGTTTTAGAGTTAAATAAATAACAAATTTTTTTTAAAACTACTTGATATTTTTCTTATAATAGTTTAAAATAGAAGTAATGTTGCTGAATATTATTTTCAGCATAACATAAAAAGAGTCTTTTCAATATAAATCCAACATTTGTGTGGAATTTTATTTTGAGGACAAAAATTATAAACTTTATTTTATGGAGGTATTTATTACTATGGCAGTTAAAGTTGCAATTAATGGATTTGGACGTATAGGACGTCTAGCTTTCAGACAAATGTTTGGTACAGAAGGATACGATGTTGTTGCTATCAACGATTTAACAAGTCCTAAAATGCTTGCTCACTTATTAA
>JAEXNS010000137.1 GCA_023439605.1 Bacillota bacterium
ATACTAATATGAAATAGAATGACTTAAAACTTTTCTATGCAGATTTCAAGGATTTTGAAATCCAAGATCCTTGAAAAATTGAGTAGACTACAAAAAATAGCAAGATTTTAAATTCATTTTAGTATTAGTGGAAAAATTAAAGTTTTACTCGATTTTTTTCAAAAAATCGTAGGTTTCCAAAGGGCCACGCTCTTAGTCGCTTTCCGCAGAAAGCGAAATCCTTATGCTTTAAGAGCTTTTTGCTTCTTTTTGCGATAGAAAAAGAAGCGGAGTTTGAGGCAGAGCCTAATAAATTGCCTAAGCAATTTTCTTAAGTTGACGACATTGTTCGGTCGCCCTAGACCTTAGGTAAAATATCTCTGCCCTATAAATATGGTTGAATAGTAACATTAATCCACAATTTTTATAGATTTTATTTTCTGAGCTTCTTTTGGTCTATCATTATAATCTGTTTTTACCGCTGCTATTTCATCAACTACTTCAATTCCTTCAACAACTTTTCCAAACGCAGCATACTGCCCATCTAAATGTTGTGCATCTTGGTGCATGATAAAAAACTGTGAACCTGCTGAATTAGGCATTTGTGAGCGTGCCATAGATATAACCCCTCTAGTGTGGTTAATATTATTTTCTACACCATTTGATTTAAACTCACCTTTTATATTATAACCAGGTCCACCTGTTCCTGTTCCCTGTGGACATCCGCCTTGAATCATAAATCCTGAAATTACTCTATGAAAAATCAATCCATTGTAAAATCCTTCATTTACAAGCTTTTTAAAATTTTCTACTGTAATAGGTGCTTCTTTTTCTTCTAATTGTATTTTTATGCTTTTACCATTTTCCATTTCTATAACTACCATTTTTAAATACTCCTTTAAATTAAATTATACTTTAACATTATATATTATTTATAATAATTTTTCAAGTATTTTTCTCATCTTATTTATGTAATTTTTTTGTTTATTAAACTTGATTTTTTAATTATATATGATATAATTAATGTTATATTAATACTATTTAAATAAATGATAAACAATTTAATTTATTTTAAAATAAATCGTTTATCATTTATTTACGTAAAAAAATATTTATTTTAAAAATTTTTTTATATTTATAAATGGAAATTAAATAAATTTAATTTGAGGTTAATATGGAATTAAAAAAGAAAAACAGCACTCTATCTAAAAAATCGAAAAAAGATTTTTCCAATCCCCAAATGGTTGCACTTGGTTTTTTAGTGGTAATAACTATAGGAACCATTTTATTATCATTACCAATATCTTCTAGAACAAAAGAGAGTTCCAGTATATTAAATTCACTCTTTACAGCAACTTCTGCTACATGTGTTACCGGGCTTGTTGTTCATGATACTTATTTACACTGGAGTAAATTTGGACAAGCTGTTATACTTACGTTAATACAAATCGGTGGACTAGGATTCATGACTGTCATAACCATGTTTTCTATTGTACTAAAGCGAAAAATAGGATTAAAAGAAAGAAGTCTGTTACAAGAAAGTGTTAACACTATGTATATAGGTGGAATTGTAAGACTAATAAAAAAAGTAGTTTTAGGTACTTTTTTAATTGAACTTTTAGGAGCTATACTTTTATCAATTAGATTTATTCCTAAGATGGGAATAAAATCAGGTATTTTTAACTCCATTTTCTTTTCTATATCAGCTTTTTGTAATGCGGGATTTGATTTATCAGGTAAATATGGAGAATACTCTTCCCTCATTACTTTTTATGATGATATTATAATTAATTTAACCATTATGCTTTTAATAATAATTGGAGGTATTGGATTTTTTGTATGGGATGATATAATAAATCATAAATTCAAATACTATAAATACAGATTACATACAAAAATAGTTTTAAGTGCCACAGCTATACTCATATTAATACCAAGTGTATTGTTTTATTTTTTAGAAATTGATAATACCATAAAAGATATGAGTCCAATTAATAAAATGATTGCATCTGCTTTTTCTGCTGTTACACCTCGTACGGCCGGTTTCAATACTGTTGATACTGCACAGTTAACCCCCGGAAGTAAATTTTTAACAATGATACTTATGTTTATAGGTGGTAGCCCTGGTTCAACTGCTGGAGGAATTAAAACTACTACTTTTGTTGTTATTATTCTGTCTGCTTGGTCTAGTTTAAGAAATACAAATGATTGCAACATTTATAAAAGAAGGTTAGAAAATGATACCTTAAAAAAGGCATCTACAATAGTATGTGTAAATTCAACTTTGATAATTTGTTCTATATTAATTATAACTAATTCACAACCTTATTTAGATTTGACAGATATAGTTTTTGAGGTTTTATCTGCAATAGATACTGTAGGTATGTCAACAGGTATAACTAGAGAATTAAATGAAATATCAAAACTAGTTATTATAACTTTAATGTACTGCGGTAGAGTTGGAAGTGTTTCTTTTGCTTTATTATTTACAGAAAATAAATCTTGTTCTGCAATTCAGTGTCCAGTTGAAAAAATAAATATAGGTTAAAATAAAAAGGAGAAAATTATGAAAACGGTTTTGGTTATTGGTTTAGGTAGATTTGGAAAACATTTGATAAATAAATTTAATGAACTTGATGATGAAGTAATGGCAGTAGACATTGATGAAAAAAAAATACAAGAAATTATTCCTTTTGTAACAAGTGCACAAATAGGAGACTGTACAAAAG
>JAEXNS010000140.1 GCA_023439605.1 Bacillota bacterium
TTACTATTCTAATAGCATAATCTGCTTCTAAAGTTAAATTCATAATTTAACTCCTTTATCATATTTTTTATACTCAATGATAACTAAAATATAATACTACTAATATTCTAAAATACTTGATTGAATGTTACTATTCAGATATATTGTATAAGGCAGAGATATTTTACCGAAGGTCAAGGGCGACCGGAAAGCCCGTTCGACTCGGCAGAATTGAAAACCTTGCAATACTAAGCTCCATAAAAATAAAGTGTTTAAGAGTCTAAATAGTATAATACGATGTAAAGATTAACTTTACATCGTTTTAATTTTTAATCAAGAAAATCCTTAACTTTTTTACTTCTACTTGGATGTCGAAGTTTTCTCAACGCTTTTGCCTCTATTTGTCTTATTCTTTCTCTAGTTACCTCAAACTCTTTTCCAACTTCTTCAAGAGTTCTTGAGCGACCATCTTCTAGTCCAAAACGTAATTTTAAAACTTTTGCTTCTCTTTCAGTTAGGGTGGAAAGGACTTCGTTTAATTGCTCTTTTAATAAAATTAACGAAGCAGCTTCAGCTGGTGCTGGAGCATCGTCATCTGGAATAAAGTCTCCTAAATGGCTATCTTCTTCTTCGCCTATTGGAGTTTCTAAAGAAACAGGGGCTTGAGCTATTCTCATTATTTCTCTAACACGCTCAACTGGCATTTCAAGTTTTTCAGCAATTTCGTCTGGGGTAGCATCATGTCCATTTTCATGTAATAATTGGCTAGATACTTTTTTTACTTTTGTAATAGTTTCAACCATGTGAACAGGTATACGAATAGTTCTTGCTTGGTCTGCAATAGCTCGTGTTATAGCTTGCCTTATCCACCAAGTAGCATAAGTTGAAAATTTAAATCCTTTTGTATGATCAAACTTTTCTACTGCTTTTATTAAGCCTAAGTTTCCTTCTTGAATTAAGTCGAGAAACTGCATTCCACGTCCACCATATCTTTTAGCGATACT
Organism: Bacillota bacterium; assembly: GCA_023439605.1. Taxonomy (GTDB): domain Bacteria; phylum Bacillota; class Clostridia; order Oscillospirales; family Ruminococcaceae; genus JAEXNS01. Next base: position 984 of record JAEXNS010000140.1, read on the forward strand.
TACAACTAGTCTTAAATTTGCTTCTGAAAGTCTTTTTCTTGCGTAAGGATCACCTTTTGCCATACGTTCGGCAAGTTCTATTTCTTCTTCAGCTGATAAAAGTGGTACTCGACCAATTTCTTTCAAGTAAATTTTAACTGGGTCATCTATTGCTATGCCCTCTGTAGACAAAGCTATTTCTAAATCGTCATTTAAAGATGAATCTAAACCAATTTTTAAATCTGCATCAGGAGAAAAGTCTTCTACAATTTCGATGTTTAAAGTTGCACAATTTTCATAAAATAAATCCATTTGTTCAACGTCAAAATCAGTTTCCTCTAAAACATCAGTTATTTCCTTTGTTGTTAACTTTCCAGTTAATTTTCCTTGTTCCATTAAGCTTTCAATGGTTTTTTTGTTGTCAGCCATAATATTCCTCCTGCTTACTTGTGTTTTAAATTCTCTTGAAGCTTTAATAAAGCATCATCCGAATTTAAATCAATATTGTTTGTTAATTTTGATTTTTTTAATACATTTATACAATCAGTTAAAGTCTTTTCAGTTAATATAAAATCTCTAGTTTTGGCATCAATGCCATATATTCGTCCAAGCTCTTTTTCTGAAAAATTACCAGTTAGTAAAGATAAAGTGAATAGAGTGCTATTTTTTATTTTATCACAAATAGCAGCATATACTTTTTTATTAAAAGTAGTAATAAAATCATTTTCTGTAACCATATTTGTAATTTTATCATACATATCTAAATTTTTAAGTAAATATGCTATTATTAACTCTTCTGCTTTTGACTCTTGAGGATACATTTTTGATTCTGGATTTATTTCATCTTTGTAATTCATACGAGAAGACATTGACTGCCACTGCTTTTTTTTATCGATATTATTGTTTTTCTTTATTTCATTATTTACTTGCAATTTCAGAACATCATAATGAAATTCGCTTTCCTTAGCAACTTTTGAAATATAGACATCTCTTTCTAAAGGGTTGGTTATACTTGAAAGTACCTTTGTTGCCTTTTTAAGAAATTCTATTTTTCCGATGTCAGAAGCAATATCAAGATTTTCTTTACATTTTTCAATTTCAAAGTTAATCGCTCCATCTGAATTTTCTAAAATCAGTTTAAAACGTGTAGCACCATATTTTTTTATAAATTCATCAGGGTCTTTTGTATCCTTAAGATTTAGAATTTTTGTGGTTATTCCAACATTGCTCAATAAATTTATTGCTTTATGAGTTGCATTTTGGCCTGCGACATCACTATCATAAGCAATAATAACCTCTTTAGCATAATGTGAAATTAGAATCGCCTGTTCCGAGGTTAATGCTGTTCCTAAAGTGGCAACAACATTTTCAAAACCAGCTTGATTTATAGTGATTACATCCATATACCCCTCAGCGAGTATAATTTTAGTTGAAGCAGAGTTTTTGGCAAAATTCATAGAAAATAAATTTCTACTTTTTTTAAACACAAGAGTGTCAGATGTGTTTACATATTTTGGACCATCTCCACTTAATAGTCTTCCACCAAAAGCAATTATATTTCCTCTTAAATCTATAATAGGGAAAATAATTCTATTTCGAAAAAAATCAACAAAATGTCCTGCCTTCGTTTTTTTGCATACACATGATTCTATAATTTCTTTATCGTCATAATTTAAAGATTTTAAATGCTTGTATAAACTATCCCATGAATCATTTGCATAGCCTATCTTATATTTTTTTACGGTTTCTGCTGAAAGTTCACGAGATTTAAGATATATAAGTCCTTTTTTTGATAAATCATTTGTTAAAGATTTATAAAAAAAGATAGCGGATTCACGATTTATTTCTAAAATTTTTAATTTCAACCTTGAAATATTGTCTGTTGTTTTATCATCTGGAAGAGTTAAACCAGCATTTTCAGCTAAAAGTTTTACTGCTTCTATATATTCAAGATTTTCTATTTTCATAATAAAAGAGATTACATCTCCACCGGCACCACAACCAAAACAATAAAAGCTTTGTGTATCTTGGTATACAGTAAAAGATGGTGTTTTTTCAGAGTGAAAAGGACAAAGACCAGTATAAAGGTGACCACGTCTTTTTATTTGAAGATATTTTTCAACAACATTTTCAATTGGATTACCTAATCTTAGTTGGTATAAAAAATCGTCAGAAATAGACATATAAACACCTCTTTATTTCCATGAACAAGGAATAAATAAATTTGTAAATAATCCAACAGCATAGCTATCAGTCATTCCTGAAATATAGTCACATACTGCCTTGTGTTTATCAAAACGTTCAAATATAGATTTATAAATAGGAGGCATTTTATCAGGATTTTTATAAAAATAATCATATAACTTTGAAACAAGTAGTTGTGCTTTTCCTTCTTCTTTTTTTGCAATAGAATTTGTATACACATTTTCAAATAAAAATGTTCTAAGTTCATCATGTGCTTTTTTTATTTCTGGAGACATTGATATTTGAGAATCACCATTTTTAATAATAGAAGAAACTAAAGTTGTAATACGCATGCTTTTTGTGGTTCCCAGCATATTTATAGCATTTTTAGGTAAATCAGAATCTTTTAAAATTCCCGCCCTAATAGAATCATCTATATCATGATTTATATATGCTATTTTATCTGATAGCCTAACTACGTTTCCTTCTTGAGTATCAGCGATTAAATTAGTATGGCACTTTATACCGTTAATTACAGCTTCAGTTAAGTTTAATCCTTCGCCATTCTTTTCTATTGTTTCTACAACTCTAACACTTTGCAAATAATGTTTAAAACCATGTGGGCATATTTCATTTAAAATAGCTTCACCAGTATGACCAAAAGGGGAGTGTCCCAAATCATGACCTAAAGCTATGGCTTCTGCTAAATCTTCATTTAATTTAAGTGCACGTGAAATGGTTCTTGCTATTTGAGAAACTTCTAAAGTATGTGTTAGTCTAGTTCGATAATGATCTCCTACAGGTGCCAAAAAAACTTGAGTTTTGTGTTTTAAACGTAAGAACGAGCGAGAATGTAGTATTCGATCACGATCACGTTGAAATTCTGTTCTAAAATCACATTTTTTTTCGTCCTTTATTCTTTTTGCATCAATTTTAGATTTACATGCAAAAGGGGAAAGATTTTTAATTTCAAGTTCTTCGAGTTCCTCTCTAATAAGCATATAGTCACCCACTTTATAAAAATAATTTAGTTAAGAAAAATGTTACTATTCAGCCACTAAAGGTAAAGATTATAATTTTGTAGAAGTTTCGACTCTACGGAGTCGACCAAGATTTCTAGTCCTCATAGACCTATGTCTAAATAGCAATAGAAAAATCTTCAACGGTTTCTAAAATATTATTTATTTGTATTTTACCATTGGTAGCTTCTATTAGGTTCTGAGATAATATTTCGTATTCTTCTTTTAATACTAAAATATTTATTGTTACAATATCTTCAAAAGTTGATGAAAGTTCTTTTATTTTATATTGAGGAAGTATATAAGAAATTTTACCATATAGATTGTAGTCTAAAACAAGGGATAAATTATAACATGAACACATATTTAGAATTATAGATGAATCCACAGCAATTTTTGCAGCGTTTGAATATGCTCTAACTAAACCGCCTGCACCAAGCATTATCCCACCGAAATATCTAGTTACAACACAGCATATATTTGTTAATTCTTTTTTTGATAAAATTTCAAGAACAGGAATTCCAGCTGTCCCTTGAGGTTCTCCATCATCTGAGTGTCTAGAGATATTTTCTTCTTGAATAATATATGCATACACGTTATGAGTGGCTTTTCGATGTGTACTTCGAATTTCATTTATAAAAGATACTGCTTCATCATTATTTCTGACAGGAGATAGGTAAGCAATAAATTCTGAATTTTTCTCAAAAAATTTTGCCTGTGTTCGTTCTTTTATAGTTTTATAGTTCATAAAAAATCTCCCTGAACGTTAATATAGTGCTTTAATTTAAAGAACTATATTAAGCGAAAATGTTTCCAACTGAATAATAAACATTGAACATCTATAGTAAAAAAAGAGGCGACACAGTTAGTCGCCCCTAAAAATTTTAAAGTATTACTTGTCAATGCTGAAGCGCTTTTTAAATCTATCAACACGTCCGCCAGTATCGATTAATTTTTGTTTACCTGTGAAGAATGGATGGCATTTTGAACAAATTTCAATTTTGATATCGCTCTTTGTTGAACCAGTTTCAATAACATTACCACAAGCACAACTAATAGTTGTTTGATTGTAATTTGGATGGATTCCTTCTTTCATTTAAGTCACCTCTTTCAAAAAAGTCTTATATGATTATATAGTAGCCCATCAATTACCTTAGATAGTAGTACTATGAATAATTCACTTACGTTTTTAATTATAACATATAACTATAGAAAAATCAATAGTTATTTTTGGATAAAACAAAAATATTAAATTGAATTTTAAATTTTTTTAATCATTGTTATTGTTTTTATGATGGTGTATATAATGTTTTCTAAAATTACCCCTAGCTTTTCTATATTTTAATTTATTATTAAACCAAAAATAAAGTTTATCACTAAAAAATATAGCTAAATTTAAGAAAGACATTAGAATTGTAATCTTTGCAATAAATGAACCTGAAATGAAAGATATAATAGTTATTCCTATATATATGTATGCGAGGTGTATTACTTTTATTGGTATAACAAAATAAATACGAAATACTTGATTTGGAAATATAAAAGCAAAAGCTAAGAATAATGATAAATTTAAATACATATTTGAGGCATAACCAGTTATAAATCCACCTATTATAGTTAGAATTACGCCAGTAAAATAAAAAAGATTGAACTTAAACTTACCCCAATAATTTTCTAAATTTCTTCCAAACATCCAGTATAAGTATAAGCTTATAGCAAAGAAAATAATATTCTCTATATCAGGAAATACAATAAATGATATGAGTCTCCAAACTTGACCCTTTAATATCAAAGCCCTGTCGAAATTTAAATAGGATAATATTTTATATTGGGGGTTTAAAAATATAAGTGCATAAACAGCACCCATAGAAATTACAATGTATAACATAAGATTGTGTACTGCGTATTTACCGATTTTTCGCTCCATTTTATTTATTATTTTATCAACTATCAATTTATCACTCCTATCATAACATATGTTACTATTCAGCAATATGTGTAAGGCAGAGATATTTACCTAAGTGGGCGGAAAGTCTGAACGACCAATGTCGTCAACTTAAGCAAATTGCTGAGGCAATTTATGAGGCTCTGCCTCAAACTCCGCTTCTTTTTCTATCGCAAAAAGAAGCAAAAAAGCTCTTAAAGCATAAGGATTAGCGATCAAGGGCATCGCCCTTTGGAAACCTACGATTTTTTGAAAAAAATCGAGTAAAACTTTAATTTTTAACTAAGTTGATGACATTGTCCGAACGACTCCGAAGAGTCGAAATTCATACAAAATCGTAAACTTTACCTTTAGCGACTGAATTGCAACTAACATATAAATAATATTATACTTCTTAAAATTAGAAGTATAATACTATTTTAAAATTAAAATTAAATATTTAATAATTCTTGGAATGCATTTGAAATTTTAACCTCAAGAGCATCAGAATCTGCTTTTGTTTTACCAGTAGTTGTATAGTATACTTTAATCTTGGGTTCAGTTCCAGAAGGACGAATAATTGCAGATGAATTGTTTTCAAGAACAAATGTAAGAACGTCTGATTTTGGAAGGCTGATAGTAGTTTTTTCATCAGTTAATAAATTCAAAGATGTTTTTGTAGTATAATCATCGAATCTAACAACTTTAAAGTCTGATATACTTGAAGGTACGTTAGTACGCAAGCTTTGCATGATTTCATTCATTTTATGCATGCCACTTTCACCTTCTAGAGTAATACTCTTTTGAGTGTGAGTGAATACACCATATTTTTCGTACATATTTTCTCTAGCTTGTATCATTGAAATTCCTTGTGATTTATAATATGCAGCCATTTCACAAATAAGCATGGAACCAACAACAGCATCTTTGTCACGTACATAAGAACCGGCTAAATATCCGTAGCTTTCTTCAAATCCCCATATATACCTATCTTCTTCTCCTTTTTCTTCTAAAAAACCTATTTGTTCACCTATAAATTTAAAGCCAGTAAGAACATCCATTACTTCAACATCGTATTCTTTTGCAATTGACTTTACCAAATCAGTTGAAACTATTGTTTTTACAACAATAGGATTTTTTGGCATAGTGCCTTTTTTCGTTCTTTCCTTACATATATACTCAAACAACATAGCTCCTACTTCGTTTCCAGAAAAAAGAACATAACCGTTTTCTGAGGGAACAGCAATGCCAACTCGGTCAGCATCAGGGTCAGTTGCTAATAATAAATCTGGCTTATATTGTTCGCTTAATTTTAAACCTAAATCTAAAGCTTCTGTAATTTCAGGATTTGGGAAAGGACAAGTAGGGAAGTTCCCATCTGGAAATTCCTGCTCTTTAACCACTGCAATATCTGTAATACCAATTTTATTTAAAACTGCTCTTACAGGTTTATTACCTGTTCCGTTTAAAGGAGTATAGACAACTTTTAATCCACATTGTGGAATTAAATCTGTATTTATTCCTTGTTTAATTACATTTTCATAATATTTTTCGATTACACTTTCATCAATATATTCTATTTGATTGTTTGCTAAAGCTGTCTCGAAATCAGCTAATTTTGGACCTTCAAACATATCTACTTTTTCAATTTTATTCAAAACATTTTCAGCAGCTTCAAGTGTCATTTGACATCCATCGCTACCATAAACTTTATATCCGTTGTATTTTGCAGGATTATGACTTGCAGTAACTACTATTCCAGCTGAACAGTTTAGTTCCCTAACTGCAAAAGAAAGCATAGGTGTAGGCATTAACTCTTTATAAATATATACTTTTATACCGTTTCCAGCTAGAACTTGAGCGGCATTTTTTGCAAATACATCTGATTTTATACGGCTATCATAAGCAATGGCAACGCTTCCGTTTTTGTTTGTTTCATTTATATAATCAGCTAAACCTTGGGTAGCTCGTCTAATTGTATATACGTTTAATCTAAAACTTCCAGCACCTATAACACCTCTAAGTCCACCAGTTCCAAATTCTAAATTTCTATAAAATCTATCTTTTATGGCTGTATTATCATTTGATATAGAATTTAATTCATCTTGTAAATCTTTATCGTCAATTGCTTTTTCACACCATAAATTATATAAGTTAAGTTCGTTCATTTAAAGCACCTCATTTATAAATTTTAAAAATACTTGTTATAAAAATGTACGGTTACACATATAATGTAAACCATTTTATAAACAATTAAAATTATATCATAAAAATCAAATAAATAAAAGATATTTTTATTATTTAATTTTAATTTAATGAAAATTTATATAAAATAATTTATTAAGATAAAATATAATAGTTATTTTTAGTTTAAATCGTTATTATATTTTTTAAAAAAGTATTTTCTTAAATTATGATATCTAAAATTTCAACTGGATTATTTATAATATAATTTGGATTTTCTTTTTCCAAAAGTTCCAAGCTTTGAAATCCCCAAGTACAAGCAATAGAATTGATATTTGCATTTTGTGCTGTATTTATGTCTATGTTTGAATCTCCAATCATAAAAACAGAAGAAAAGTCTTGATTAAAATTTTCTATAATTGTATTTATAATTTGCGGATCTGGTTTTGGATTTATTATATCACTATGTCCTACTATTTCAGAAAAAATATCTTTAAAAAAATGTTTAGTTATTTTTACAGTAAAATTATGAGGTTTATTTGATGCAACAGCAAGTTTGACGTTATTTATACTTAGGGCGTCTAAAACTTCGTATATTTGTTTATAAACAACAGTTTCATCTAAATAATGAGCAGTATAGTATTCGGCAAAAATTTTGTATAGCTCATCTTTTTTTTCTAATTGATTTTCTGGCAAAGCACGTTCGCATAAAGTGTCTGCACCATCACCTACAAAATCGTAATATGATTTTGTATTATGTGTAGGTAAGTTTAATTTTTTTAAACCATAATTTACAGCATTTGCGATATCTTGAATAGAGTTTATAAGTGTACCATCAAGATCGAATATAGCTAATTTTGACATGAGTAACTCCTTTTTATATTCTTGTTGCAAGTAATTTAGAATATTTGTTTTTAAAAGAAGCAAAATTATCATTATCTATTGCTTCTCGAATTTTTTCCATAAGTGTATTATAAAAATAAAGATTATGCATTACTGCAAGTCTTCCTGCTAGCATTTCTTGTGCTTTAAATAAATGCCTTATATATGAACGTGAAAAATTTTTACAAACATGACAATCACATTTTTCATCTATTGGTTTTTCGTCATATTCATAACATTTATTTGTAAGATGCATAATGCCTTGCCAAGTAAAAACTGTTGCATGTCTGGCATTTCTACTTGGCATTACGCAGTCAAACATATCTATACCTCTACTTACTGCTTCAATTATATTTGAAGGAGTACCAACACCCATAAGGTATCTAGGCTTATTTATAGGCATAAATGGCTCAACTGTTTCTATTATTCTATACATTTCTTCTTTGCTTTCACCAACTGCTAAACCACCTATAGCGTATCCATCTAGGTTGAGCTCATTTATCTGCTTCATATGATTTATTCTTAAGTCTGCATATGTCGAACCTTGATTTATTCCAAATAACAATTGATTTTTGTTTAGGGTGGTAGGCATTTGATTTAGCTTGATTATTTCATCTTTGCATCTAACAAGCCATCTTGTTGTTCTTTCACAAGAATCTTTAACATATTCGTGGGTAGCTGGATTTTCTACACATTCATCAAAAGCCATGGCTATAGTAGAACCTAAATTTGATTGGATTTGCATACTTTCTTCTGGCC
>JAEXNS010000143.1 GCA_023439605.1 Bacillota bacterium
ATACTAATATGAAATAGAATGACTTAAAACTTTTCTATGCAGATTTCAAGGATTTTGAAATCCAAGATCCTTGAAAAATTGAGTAGACTACAAAAAATAGCAAGATTTTAAATTCATTTTAGTATTAAACGAAAGATTATCAATATATTTTACTTCTGCCATAACTAGATTTTTATCCTCTACATTTTCATATTGAAAAATTGTATTATTTCCATTTTCAGTTTTAAATCGTTCTTTTATTTTTCCAAAAGGACTTGTAATATATGATTTAACAGGATCTTTTGAAATTGAATATATACCTAAAACAGCTAATAAAAATGCAGCTAATCTTAAAACTGTCTTTCTAATTTTATTTTCTTTTTCTATTTTCAACATCTTTTTAAAAGCATTCATAATCATGCTCCAGTGTAACCCTATATGAATTCCTATATTAAACAATAAAGTATATGCAATAAAATGATGTAAGTCAGATATATTCATATCTATATCTATTAAACCTGGCAACAATTTTTTTGATATAACTATTCCAGTAAAAACAACAAACAAAATTTGTGCTGTAAGTATTATGTCTACTATAAACATTACTTTTGTTTTAATCTTAAGTTTTTTAAAATTATTAATCATAGATTTTATAAATTTTAAATTAAGTAGATTATGAAATAAAATTATAAATAAAATACTTATACCTATTATCTCATGTAATAGCAATCCCAGAGGTGCAATGTTCATTAACAATATCATCAATATAGTCATTATTACATCCAAAATTATCTTTTCTTTTTTCATAAAAATCATCCTTTTATTTTATAATTTAAATTTTTTCACCATTCAGCTCAAAGGTAAAATTTACAATCCCATAAGAGTTTCGACTCTGTGGAGTCGACTGGGCTTTCCGATCGCCCTGGACCTTCGGTAAAACATCTCTGATTTATACATATGGCTGAATGATAACCTTTTTTTGATAAAAATAATTATAAATTTTTATCTTAATTTATATTATATTTATTATTTATGTTAAAATTATGTTTTTAAAATGATAAATTTTAAAAACTATAATCTTGACAAAAGGGTAATTTTCGTTTAATATTATATTAAGGTATTTTGTATGGATTTTTTAAATTTATTTTAATTAATTCAAATTTTATGTACATTTTAAACAAAGGAGGATTTGTTAATGTCAATATTGAAAAAGGTAATTGCTTTGACTGGTGCACTCGTTATAGCATCCACTTTATGTTTTTCAACTGCAAATATAAAGACTGATATAATTGCTGCTGAAACAGATGATTTAACAGATGACTGGTTACATGTTGAGGGAACAAATATAGTTGACAAGAACGGAAATAAGGTATGGATTACAGGTGCAAACTGGTTTGGTTTTAACTGTAGAGAAATGATGCTATTAGACTCATATCATAGTGATATAATTGCAGATATAAAAATGGTAGCTAGTAAAGGTATTAACGTTGTACGTATGCCAATAGCTACGGATTTATTATATGCTTGGAGCAAAGGTGAATATCCTATGTCCACAGATACAAGCTACAACAACCCTATTTTAGAGGGCTTGAATAGCTATGAATTATTTAATCTTATGCTTGAGACTTTTAAGAGTGTAGGAATAAAAGTAATTCTTGACGTTCATAGTGCTGAAACTGATAACCAAGGACATACTGCACCTCTTTGGTATAACAAAACAATAACTGAAAAAGTATTTAAAGATGCATGGGTATGGACAGCAGAAAGATATAAAAACGATGATACTATAATAGGTTTTGATTTAAAAAATGAGCCACATACAAATAGTGGTGATTTAAAAATTAAATCTCAAAGTGCTATCTGGGATGATTCTGATCACCAAAACAATTGGAAAAGAGTTGCACAGGAAACTGCACTTGCTATCTTAGATGTACATCCAAACATTCTTATTTTAGTAGAGGGTGTTGAAATGTATCCTAAAGATGGTTTATGGAACGACGAAGAAATAAACACTAGCCCATGGACAGGTACAAATGATTATTATGGAAACTGGTGGGGTGGAAATCTTAGAGGTGTAAGAGACTATCCAATAAATTTAGGCAAATATCAAAAACAACTTGTTTACTCTCCTCATGATTATGGTCCTCTAGTTTTCGAGCAGTCATGGTTTAAAGGTGAGTTTGTAACTGCAGATGATGCTACAGCAAAAAAAATATTATATGATCAGTGTTGGAAGCCAAACTGGGCATATATAATGGAAGATGGAATTTCACCTCTATTAATCGGTGAATGGGGTGGCTTAACCGAAGGTGGAGATAAACTTCTTGATGTAAATTTAAAATATTTACGTTCTATGAGAGATTATATTATATCTAATAAATATAGCCTTCATCATACATTTTGGTGTATAAATATTGACTCTGCAGATACCGGAGGAATGTTTACACGTGATAAAGAAGGAACAACTGAATTTCCAGGCGGAAGAGATTTAAGATGGAATAACAACAAATATGACAATTATTTATATCCCGCTTTATGGAAAACTGAAGATGGTAAATTTATAGGTCTAGACCATAAAATTCCATTAGGTTCTAACGGAATAACAATAACAGATTATTATAATGGCGGTTCCTCAACTACTACCACTACTACTCCTGCTGTGACTACACCAGCTACAACTACTACAAAAGTTACTACTGTGACTACGCCACAAGTTAGTACTACACCAACAACTACAGCCGTTCCAGAAACTACCACAAATCAAAGTATTATTTTATATGGAGATGTAAATCTAGACAATAGAATAGATAATAGCGACCTTGTAAATTTATGTCAAGCATTAACAAAAGATATTACATTAAATTCTTCACAAATAACTCGTTCAGATTTAAATAATGATGGATTTGTTGATGAACAAAATAACTATCAAGCAAATATTGACGTTGCTGATGTAGCTACTCTCAAACAATATGTTTTAGGAGATAAGGTTACTTTAGGTCCAAAAAAGTAGTTCCTATTTAGCATATAAAGGTAACGTTTACGATTTTACAGGAGTTTCAACTCTGCGGAGTCGACCGGGCTTTCCGGTCGCCCTGGACCTTCGGTAAAATATCTCTTTCCTATACATATATCTTAAAGAGTAACAAAAATTAGATATTTTAACTGAATATAAAATCTAAAAAGCAGATGATGATTTTTATAAATCATCATCTGCTAAGTATTTGTCTATAATATATTTAGGGCGTTCCTTTGTTTCTAAATATATTTTACCTATGTATTCACCTATTATACCTATAGAAAGTATTTGAAGTCCTCCAATACTCCATATTGAAAGTATGGTCGAAGTCCAACCTTGTATAGTATTTCCGTTAAAATATCTTACTAAAAAATAAACCATCATTATTATACTTATTAAAAATATAAAAAGCCCCAAACTAGTGATTGTTCTTATTGGTTTTATTGACAATGAGGTAATTCCCTCTAAAGCAAAAGCAAGCATTTTCTTTAATGGATATTTTGACTCACCAGCAAACCTTTCATTTCTCTCATACTCCACTATATCTGACTTAAATCCTATCATAGGGACTATACCTCTAAGGAACATATTTACTTCTTTAAAACTTGCTAAACAATCTAACGCTCTCCTATTCATCAATCTATAATCAGCGTGATTATAAACTATTTCAGCACCCATAAAATTTAAAAGTTTGTAGAATTTTTCGGCTGTGAATTTTTTGAAAAAAGTATCTTTTTTTCTGTTATTTCTAACACCATAAACAATTTCATTTCCTTCAACGAATTTTTCAACCATCATATCTATAGCATTTATATCATCTTGTAAATCAGCATCTAAAGAAATAGCCGCATCACAGTATTCTTTTACTGTCATAAGCCCAGCAAGCAATGCGTTTTGATGACCTTTATTTTTTGATAAATTTATTCCTTGAAAAATTTTATTTTCTTCATGAAGTGAAGATATTATACTCCATGTATTATCCTTAGAGCCATCATTTACAAAAACAATTCTGCTTGAACTTTTTATTTTATTTGCCTTTATTAAACTATTCATTTTTTCAACTAATCTTTTTGCAGTTTCAGGTAATACTTCCTCCTCATTATAACAAGGAACAACTAAATATAATGTAAACATTTGCTTCTCCTAAATACGATTTATTTGTTACTTTCAGCCATATGTATAGGGTGGAGATATTTTACCGAAGGTCCAGTGCGACCAGAAATCCCCGATAGACGCAGAGTCGAAACCCCTGTAAAATCGTAAAGTTTCCCTTTAGAGGCTTAATAGTAACATTTATTTTTCATAACAATATTTATGATATCATAAAGCTTATAAAGTGTCAATTTATATTTTAATCCAAATTTTTCATTAAAAAAAAATCGAGTAGGAGGGAAAATTAAATAATTCCCCCGACCTCTCACACCACCGTGCATACGGTTCCGTACACGGCGGTTCCTTAGTTTTCACGAACTTTCAAGAAATAGCCTGTTAGGGTTAAA
>JAEXNS010000020.1 GCA_023439605.1 Bacillota bacterium
GTACTGGAGAAATGTGAGTGATGATGATGTTATAAAATGCCTTAAATTATTAACATTTATTCCTATCGAAGAAATCGAAATTATGGAAAATACAATGCAAGGTGCTGAATTAAACAAAGCCAAGGAAATACTTGCTTTTGAATTGACAAAAATGGTTCATGGTGAAGAAGAATCTCTAAAGTGCCAAAAGGCTGCAAGAGAAGTTTTTTCTGGTGTTGGAAACAGCCAAGATATGCCTACAACAAAACTTTCAAACGAAGACCTAGTAAACCAAGAAATAGGAGTATTAAATTTACTTGTTAAAACAGGATTGGCTTCTTCAAACGGCGAAGCTAGACGACTTGTAACACAGGGTGGAATTTCTATAAATGATGTTAAAATTGAAAATCCAACTGAAATGATAAAAATAGAAACTGAAGTTATTATCAAAAAAGGAAAAAAAGTTTTCCATAAAGCTACTATTTAAAAAAATAATCCATCATTAATTCTTATTTAAGTTTTAATGATGGATTATCTTTTTATTTAAATTATTTACCATTTAATATTTTATCTATTTCTTCTGTGCTCATAAGATTTTTTGTTATTATCTGCTCTCTAATTTTTTCAATATCATTTTCACAATCTTTAGAAATTTTGTAAGCCTCATTATATCCTATATGTTTAGAAATAGCAGTTAATATAGCTGTTGCATTTAATAAATGCTTTTTACATCCCGCCTCATCTGCTTGCAAGGTAACTATACATTTTTCTCTAAAAGTTTTAACCGAGTTAATCAATAATTTTAAAGATTCAATTAGACAATCTGCAATAAGTGGCATAAACGCATTTAGTTCAAATTGGCCCATGCCTGCACAAAAAGAAATAGCGTTATCATTTGCAATAACTTTAATAGCTACTTGTGTTACCATTTCAGGAATTACTGGATTTACTTTCCCAGGCATTATTGTACTTCCAGCTTGTAGTTCTTCCAGCTTTATTTCGCCATAGGTGTTACTATTCATCAATCTTAAATCATTTGAAATTTTCATAAGATTTACTGCCAAGGCTTTTAAAAGTCCAGAAACTTCTACAAAAACATCACAATTTTGAGTTAAATCCATTGGATATTCAGATATCGCCAAACCTATTCCTGTTAATTCACGTAAAACTTCTATCACATTAAAAATATATTTTTTTTCAGCATTTACCCTATTTCCAACTGCTGTCCCACCTATATTTACCTGCCTCAACCTTTCTTCAACCTTATAAATTCGCCATCTATCACGTGAAATAGCTTGTGCATAGGCACCAAATTCCTGTCCTAAGGTTATAGGCACTGCATCCATAAGTTCAGTTCTGCCTGTCTTAATTATATTTTGAAATTTATGCTCTTTTATTTGCAATTCTTCTTGAAGTTTACTACACTCATCACTTAGCTTTCTAACCAACTGTACCAAAGAAATTCTAAGTGCAGTAGGATAAATATCATTTGTCGACTGTCCCATATTTACGTCGTCTAATGGATTTATGCAATTGTATTCACCCTTACTTTTACTCAGTTTTTCCAAGGCAATATTCGCTATAACTTCATTTACATTCATGTTTGTAGAAGTACCAGCACCACCTTGAAGAGCATCTACAACAAACTGATCTGTATACTTACCTTCTAAAATTTCATTGCAAGCTTCAATAATTGCATTTGACTTTTCTTCATTTATTAAATTTAATTTTTTATAAGTAATAGCTGCTGATTTTTTTACAACTACTATTGCTTCTATAAGTTCGCTATATACTGTGCGATTACTTACAGTGAAATTTTCCATTGCTCTAGATGTATTAATACCGTAATATTTATCATCCTCTATATTTTTAGTCCCAATTTTATCTTCTTCTATTCTCAACTTAAATATCCTCCATCTCCATAGCTATAGATGGAAAAACCTCTATACTTCGCTTTAATATTCCCTGTAAATATGCAATCAAAACTCCATAATTTACAATAGGTATATCATTATCTTGTGCACATTTTATCCTATATTTCACTTCTCTTTGATTTAGCATACAAGCTCCACAATGTATAATAAGACTATATTTAGACAAGTCCTCTGGAAATTCAGTACCACATGTAGTTTCAAATTTCAATTCTTTTCCTGTATGTTGCAACAACCACCTAGGGATTTTAACAGTACCTATATCATCGCATTGACGATGATGTGTACATCCTTCAGAAATCAAAACTGTGTCTCCATCTTTTAACGTTTCAACCGCAACAGCACCTTTTACAAGTTCCCTCAACTCACCTTTGTATCTTGCAAATAAAATTGAAAACGATGTTAAAAGAATATCCTTTGGGGTATCTGCTGAAACTTTTGCAAAAACCTGACTATCCGTAATGACCATTTTAGGTTTTTTCCCTATATTTTCAAGAGTTTCTTTTAGCTCATATTCCTTTGTAACAATTGCTATTGCATCCGATTCTAAAATATCCCTTATAACTTGCTGTTGGGGTAAAATAAGCCTTCCTTTAGGAGCAGCTTTATCAATGGGTACAACTAAAACAACAAAATCAGATGGATTTATAAGATCTCCTACCAATTTTAACTTTATATCATCCTCTTCTTTTTGTTTAGCTATTAATTCTCTTAACTCGTTTATTCCCTCTCCTGTTACGGTACTGGTATATATTTGATTAGCTTGTAATTCGGTTTTTTCAGATACACCATCAACCTTATTGAAAACAACTACATATGGAATAGATTTATCCTCAATTTTTTTGATTAACTTTTCTTCCTCGTCACCTATTCCATGTTGACAATCCGTAACTAAAACTGCTATATCTGTTTTATTTAATACTTGATAACTCTTTTTTACTCTTAGTTCTCCTAGTGTTCCCTCGTCATCAATACCAGGTGTATCTATAATAACAACAGGACCTAAAGGTAAAAGTTCCATTGCTTTTGATACAGGATCTGTAGTTGTTCCCTTTACATCAGACACTATAGCCAAATTTTGATTTGTAATGGCATTTATTATACTTGACTTACCTGCGTTTCTTCTTCCGAAAATACCTATATGTATTCTATCTGCATTTGGTGTATTATTTAAACTTCCCATATAAACCTTC
>JAEXNS010000022.1 GCA_023439605.1 Bacillota bacterium
GAATTAAAGTCCGAAGTTGAAAATCTTGTTAAAAAAGGTTTTATGGAAATAGTTTTAGTTGGAATAAATCTTGCTTTCTATGGAGTTGAATACAATTTAAGACTTATAGATGCTGTTAAAGCTTGTAGTAAAATTGATGGCGTAAAGAGAATTCGCTTAGGTTCACTTGAACCTGAAGAAATATCTGACGATGATCTATTAGAACTTTCTAAGCTAGATAATTTTTGCCCACAATTTCACCTTTCGCTTCAAAGTGGCTGCGACAAAACACTTAAAAATATGAACAGAAAATACAATACAGAGCAGTTTGAAAATCTAGTAAAAAAGATTAGAAGTATTTTTATAAATCCATCTCTAACAACAGATATAATGGTAGGATTTCCTGACGAAACTGAAGATGACTTCGATAAATCACTAAAGTTTGCTGAAAAAATTTCTTTTAGTAAAATGCATGTTTTCCCCTATTCAATTAGAACGGGCACAGTTGCTGCAACTATGAAAAATCAAATACCAGAAAACATAAAAAAGATACGTGCAAAAAAAATGAATGATTTAGCTCAAGTCTTACACACAGAATTTCTAAAATCTCAAATAGATAAAACGGTTACTGTTTTGTTTGAAAAGGAAGATTGCACAGATTTTCACCATGGCTATAGTCCAAATTATACATTAGTTAAAATTCTTCGGGACAATACTATAAATAGTTTGCGAAATAAGATTTTTTATGTTAAAATTAATAGTTGTAATAATGATTATTGTATTGGTAAAATAATAGATAATTAACTGCTTTTGCAGAGAAATGGAGCTTATTTAATTATGCCTGTATTTAGAATTTATGTTGAGAAAAAACCCGAATTTGCTGTTGAGTCCAAATCCATTTTAAGTGACATTAAAACCGCCTTGAGACTAGATAATTTAAACAATATAAGAATATTAAATAGATATGACGCTGAAAAATTATCAAAAGAAAACTTTGATAATGCTATAAACACAGTGTTTTCAGAACCAGCTGTGGATTTTGTTCATTTAGAACTACCAAAGTTAGGAAAAAACGAGCGTATATTTGCTGTTGAATATCTTCCTGGCCAATTTGACCAAAGAGCTGACAGTTGTGAACAATGTATACAATTATTAACTCAAGGTGAGAGATGCCGTGTAAAACACGCAAAAGTTTACATAGTTAATGGTGATTTAGAAGATGATGAAATTATAAAACTTAAAAATTACTTAATAAATCCTGTTGAGTCACGAGAAGCTACTCTTGACCAATATTTAACCTTAAATGTCAAATATGAAATACCTAAAACTGTAGAAGTCATAAATAATTTCATTGACTTTACAAATGATGAATTAAAAGAATTTATTTCAAATTATGGTTTAGCAATGGATTTTGATGACATTTGTTTTTGTCAGGATTACTTTAAAAATACAGAAAAAAGAAATCCAACCATTACTGAAATAAAAATGATAGATACTTACTGGTCTGATCATTGCAGACACACCACTTTTTCTACAAATATAAAAGATGTATCCATAAACACCCCTTATATAAACGAAACATATAAACAATATTGTGAGCTAAGAAAAGAACTCAACAGGCAAGATAAACCAATGACACTTATGGATATTGCTACTATTGCAGTTAGAAAACTAAAAAAAGATGGTTTACTAAATGATTTAGACGAAAGCGAAGAAATAAATGCATGTTCTGTAAAAATTAAGGTTGATGTAGAAGGAACAGAAGAAGATTGGATATTGATGTTTAAAAACGAAACACATAATCATCCAACAGAAATAGAGCCTTTTGGTGGTGCTGCTACTTGTTTAGGCGGTGCTATAAGAGATCCGCTTTCTGGACGCTCGTATGTATATCAAGCTATGCGTGTTACAGGGGCGGCAAACCCTCTTGTACCAGTTGAAGATTCTATAAAAGGAAAACTACCTCAAAGAAAAATCACCGTAGGAGCTTCAAATGGATATAGCTCATATGGAAATCAAATAGGTTTAGCTACTGGCTTAGTTTCCGAACTATATCACCCAGGATATGTAGCAAAAAGACTTGAAATAGGTGCTGTAATAGGTGCTGCTCCCGCTAGTAATATACGTAGAGAGGTTCCTGTTGATGGTGACATTATAATTTTACTTGGTGGTAAAACCGGACGAGATGGTTGTGGTGGTGCTACAGGTTCTTCTAAATCCCACACAGCAGAATCTTTAGAAAACTGTGGTGCTGAAGTTCAAAAAGGTAATCCTCCAGAAGAGA
The DNA here is from genome assembly GCA_023439605.1 of Bacillota bacterium. Taxonomy (GTDB): domain Bacteria; phylum Bacillota; class Clostridia; order Oscillospirales; family Ruminococcaceae; genus JAEXNS01. The sequence goes on from JAEXNS010000022.1 coordinate 2,264, forward strand.
GAAAAATTCAACGTCTCTTTAGAAATCCAGAAGTTACAAAAATGATAAAAAGATGTAATGATTTTGGTGCTGGTGGTGTTTCTGTTGCCATAGGAGAACTTACAGATGGCTTAATTATAAATTTAGATGCTGTTCCTAAAAAATACGAAGGTCTTGATGGTACTGAAATTGCTATTAGTGAATCTCAGGAAAGAATGGCTGTTGTTATTGCTAAAGAAGATTACGACAATTTTACCAAACTTGCTTCTGATGAAAATATAGAATCTACATTCGTTGCAAAAGTTACTGCAGAACCTAGACTTAAAATGACATGGAACGATAAGACAATTGTAAACTTGTCAAGAGAGTTCTTAAACTCTAATGGTGCACCAAAATACACAAACATTGAAGTTAGCGAACCAGCATCAAAAACCAATTATGGTTACGAGGATAACGCTGATGGATGGATGTCTATGATATCTAACCTAAATATTTGTTCACAAAAAGGATTAGTTGAAAAATTCGATTCTACTATAGGTGCAAATACAGTATTGATGCCTTTTGGTGGTGTACATCAACTTACACCAACTCAAGCAATGGCAGCAAAAATCCCTGTATTAAATAAAGATACCACTACTACTTCATTAATGGGATGGGGCTATAATCCTTATATAAGTGAAAAAAGTCCATATCATGGTGCAATGTTGGCTGTAATTGAATCCATTGCAAAGGTAATAGCTGTTGGTGGAAGTTACAAAAAATGTTGGCTAACTTTTCAAGAATACTTTGAGAGAACACAAAACAATCCTACAAGATGGGGAAAACCTTTTGCCGCTTTACTTGGTGCTTTAAAAGCACAACTTGAACTTGGCTGTGCAGCTATAGGCGGTAAGGACTCTATGTCTGGTACTTTTGAATCAATTGATGTACCTCCTACTCTTGTATCATTCGCTGTATCCATGACAAATAGTAACAAAGTCATTTCTCCTGAATTTAAATCGGCTGGAAATAAAGTTATTTTGATTAATCCAGAATATTTTTCTAGTGGTCTTCCTGATTTTGAATCATTAAAAAATACTTTTGACAAGGTAGAAGATTTAATAAACAAAGGAGTTGCAAAGTCAATTTGGACGCTTTCTATGGGTGGTGTTGCTGAAGGTATTGCAAAAATGTGTTTTGGTAATAAATTAGGATTTAATTTCATTAAAAAATTATCAAAAAAATCATTATTTGAACCATGTTATGGTGCATTTTTAATTGAAGTTGATTCAAGCTATAAAACAGATGAAAACATAATCGGAAATATTACTGACGAATATAATATAAATCATCCAGATTATAGTATATCCATTGAAACTCTCCAGAACAAGTGGGAAAAAAAATTAGAGCCTATATTCCCTTGCTTGATAAAAACAACTGAAGATAAACCTGAAAAATTTTCTTATAGTAATAAAATAATAATATCCGCAAAAAATAAATTTGCAAAACCTCAAGTATTGATACCAGTTTTCCCAGGAACTAACTGTGAGTATGATACAGAAAAGGCTTTTATAAAAGCTGGTGCAAATGTGAAAACTATAGTAATAAAAAATCTTTCTGCACATGATATCGAAGACTCTATAAATTCATTTGAAAAATATATAAATGAATCTCAAATAATTATGTTACCTGGTGGATTTAGCGGCGGTGACGAACCAGATGGAAGTGCTAAATTTATCACAGCCTTTTTTAGAAATCAAAAAATACAAGATGCAGTTCATAACTTGTTGGATAATCGTGATGGTCTCATGTTAGGAATATGTAATGGCTTCCAAGCACTTTTAAAATTAGGTTTAGTTCCATATGGTAAAATAGTCCCTATGACAAATGACTCCCCTACACTAACATTCAACACTATTGCCAGACATCAATCTATGATGGTAAACACAAGAATAGCATCTAATAAATCTCCTTGGCTTTATAATTGTGGAGTAGATGACATACACTCTATAGCTATTTCTCATGGTGAGGGTAGATTTGTCGCTTCTGAATCTCTTATAAAAAATCTAGCTGAAAATGGTCAAATTGCGACGCAATATGTAGATTTAGAAAATAGTCCAACTATGAATATAAGATTCAATCCAAATACATCCATACAAGCAATAGAAGGTATTACTTCTCCAGATGGAAGAATATTCGGTAAAATGGGTCATAGTGAACGAAAAGGGCCTGATATTTGTAAAAATGTTTCAGGTGAAAAAGACCAGTTAATTTTTGAAAGTGGTGTAAACTACTTTAAATAATATATCCATATCTTTACTGAGAAAGGAGAAATATTTTATCTTTTGTAGAGGATAAAATTAAATTAAATATGAGTAAAAATAAAAAGGAAAAAATCAAAAAGATAGCATATGACATTTCTGAACCCATAAAAAAAACAAAATTAGTAGTAACCTTTAATGTCTTAAAAAATTTTTTTAGTGTCTTAATAACTACAATGTTTTCACTACTTCTAATTGCTACTATTACAACAACTATAGTTGCTACAGCTGTTACTATTTATATTCTTGATTTTATGGACACTTCATCAGATGTTTCTTTAGTCGAACCCAAAAGTAGTTATTCTTCTTATATATATTTGAAGAATAAAGCTACTGAAGAATTTGATTTAATTTATAAAAGAACACCTTCTGACCATGAGGTACAAATACCTGTAAGTATTGAAGAAATACCCGAACATGTTAAGGATGCATTTGTTTGTACAGAGGACGAACGTTTCTTTTCACATGATGGCGTTGATTATAAAAGGACTGCTTCTAGTTTAATTAACGAATTTCTTCCTATTTATGGCGAAAAACAAGGTGGTTCTACTATTACCCAACAGTTAATTAGAAATATTACTTTAGATACTGAGGTTTCTTGGGAAAGAAAAATAAGGGAAATATTTAGAGCACTCAACTTTGAACAAAAGTACACAAAAGATGATATACTTGAAGGGTACTTAAATACAATTTATTTTGGTCAAAATGAAGACTATTACAATTTAAATGGTATTGAAGCTGCCTCAATAGGTTATTTTGGGAAAAGTGTTTCAGAGCTTACCCTAAGAGAAGCAGCTAGTCTAGCAGCTACTCCAAAATTTCCATCTGACGGAAATCCAATTGTTGATTATGAGATAAATCAAACTCGTGCAGAATATGCTCTACGTAAAATGTTTGAGCTGGCCGCCATTACAGCTGAACAATATGAAGCTACACTAAACGAAAAAGTATTGGTTTCCAACATGCCCGAGTTCAAAGCTTTATATCCAAACGCAAAAAAAATAAATGACGCTCAAGAGGATTTCAAGAATCCTGAAATAACACCATATTATCTTGATGCCGCTATATATGAATTTATTGATTATCTCATGGAAAAAGAAGGATTGACTCACGATGAGGCAAATGAAAAGTTTAATAGTGGTGGTTATAAACTATATTTAACCATTGATACTGATATGCAAGCTCATCTTGATGCCAAATATGCAAATTGGGATAATTTCTTCTATAACACAAGTGATAAAGGTGAAGCAGTTCAGTCTTCATTCATGGTTATGGACTATAAAGGTAGAATTCTTGGTTTAGCTGGAGGTATTGGTGAAAAAACTGAAAGTTTAAGCTACAATATGGCTGTACAGGCAAATAGACAACCCGGTTCTACAATAAAACCTATAACAACATATGGTTATGCTCTTGAACAAGATTATATAACTTGGTCAACTCTATTTAATGACACCCCCATCATGGAGGTAGACGGAAAACCTTGGCCTCAAAACTATGGAGGTATATCTGATAAATGGGGATATAGTGCTCCCGTTGTTGATTTTATAAGATTTTCAAGAAATACTGTTCCCGCACAAATATGTGATAAATATGGTTTAGAAAATGTGTTTAATTTTGCAAAAACGTATTTACATGTTAACTTAAAGGAAGTCTTCACAACTCCGGATGGAAGGGTTATATCAGACGTGGCATATGCCCCTCTAAGTGTTGGTGCTCTTTCGGAAGGCTTAACAGTAAAAAATTTAGCAAATGCATATATGCCTTTTGGAAATGGCGGTTTATATTATAAAGGTCACGTCATTGAAAAAATTGTTGATGTAAGAAATGATAAAGTTATATTGGACAACTCTGCTCAAGTTCCGGAACAAGCTGTATCACCAGAAACAGCATTCATTATGAATAGGTTATTAAATGCTGTTACAACAGATGGTACTGCACCAGGCCTTGATGCGAAAATTCCAAACAAAAATGTGGTTGGAAAAACAGGTACCTCAGAAAACTGGAACGACTTAACTTTCGTTGGACTTACTGAGGATTTTGTAAGTGCTATGTGGCTTGGATACACAAACAACGGACAATTACCCACATGGGTAAGTTCCGCTGATGTTTGGTATAGAATAATAGGCCAATACGCAAATAACTATCAATCAGACGCTAAGTATCCAGAATGCAAAAACGTATTTGCTGCAAAATACTGTACAACTACCGGACTAATAGCCTCAAGTAGTTGTCCACATAAATCTGCTAAGTACGGATACTATAAAAACTCAAACGCCCCATATTGCAGTCACTAAAACTTAAAAAAGCTATCTTTAAAAGATAGCTTTTTTAGTTGTTTCCACTCAAATTAAAATAAATCCAGCAAAATATAAATATACATGCAAATTATATATTAATTTTTAGTTGACATTACACAAAAAAAATAATATAATATACAAAATAAGTATTTTAATTATTTCAAAAGGGGTGTTTTTATGGATGAACAAAATAAAATAAATATTTGTGATTTGACTTTTTATAAATCTGCACTACTTAATTCTCCAATAGGATATGCATACCATAAAATAATATTAGATAATGAGCAAAATCCATATGATTATGAATTTTTAGAAGTAAATCACTCCTTTGAAAAATTAACTTCATTAGATAAAAAAAATATTATAGGGAAAAAAGCATCTGAAATATTTAGTTTACCAAATTATTTGATTGATGTTTTTGGAGAAATATCTTTAAATGGAGGCGAAAAGGAATTTGAATATTTTTCTGCTGATACAGATAAATGGTTTAAAATACATCTGTATTCTCCAGAAAAAGGCTACTTTATTACCCACTTCACCGATACATCAAAAGAACACCAAGAAATAAATGATGTAAAAAAATTAGTTGAATTATCTGAAATGCTTTTTCAAAGCAATACACAAAAGTTAGACATGCAAAAAGTAGCTAATGTATTTCTAAGCTTAACTAAATCAAAATGTTTAATATTTGATTTTTTGAGTGATAATAACTCTTCAAACTTTGTGATATCTGGAGACTATTCAATATTGGATAAACTATCTTTTTTAATGGATACCGTTTCGTCAGTTGAATCAAATGATATAATTCACTATGAAAACATTCTTGAGTTTTGTAATAAATTTAATATCACAAGTAAATTAATAGATACTAAAAATCTTGATATAGGACAAATAGTTACTTTTAAAATCGATCACAAAAACACAACTATCGGAAAATGCATATTGATAATGCCAAAAAATATAGAATTTATAAATAATGAGTTGCTTGATGTTTTTATACGTCAATTATCTCTAACAATAACCAAAAAACAAAACGAACAAAAAACACGTAAAATTGACGAAAAGTTTAAAGAACTTTTTAATCAGTCCTGTGTTTCTATGATAATACACAATAAAGAAACTGGTGAAATAATAGATGCAAACAAAACCGCCTTTGAAATGTATGGATTTAATAATTTAGAAGAACTAAAGGAAAATAAATTTTGGCTTGAATCTCCATACTCTAAGACTGATGCATTAAAATATATACAAAAAACTTCCAAAAATAAAACTCAGCAATTTGAATGGTTAAATAGAAAAAAAAGTGGAGAGTTATTTTGGGAATATATAACGTTAAGTTTGATAAAAATCAATAATGAAGAACATGTTTTAGCCACATGTATAAATATAACAGATAATAAAATTACACAAAAAAAGTTAGAAGAAAGTGAAGCAAGATATCGTAACTTGGTAAATAATATTCCTGGTGCAGTGTATAGATGCAAATGTGATAAAAACTGGACTATGGAATTTATAAGTAATGAAATAGAAAACATTTCATTGTACTCAGCAGATGATTTTATTAACAACAAAAAAATAAGTTATAGTGATATCATTTATTCTGAAGACCAACACGATGTAGAATTCATTGTAAATAACGGAGTAGAAAATCATTCTCCATACTTTATAACCTATAGAATCAAAGATAAAAATGATTCTATAAAATGGGTGAACGAATATGGCCAGGCAATATTTAACAATGGAACCCTAAGTTGCCTAGAAGGCGTAATAATAGATATTACTGAACAGAAGAAAAATGAACAAATCATAGAATACCAATCCAAATTTCAAGAAGTAATTATGAACATGGCTTTAGAATATATAAACATGCCTTTTGTTAAAATGAATACATCTATTAACTCTTCATTAGAAGATATGGGCAAGTTTGTAAAAGCAGACAGGGTATATGTTTTTGAATATGATTGGAAAAATGCTGTTTGTAATAACACTTATGAATGGTGTGCTGAAAACATTTCGCCACAAATTGATGAGTTGCAAGGTGTTCCAAATGATTTTATTTCTGAATGGGTAAATTCACACTTAAGAGGTGAAGTAATACATATTCCTGATGTAAGTCAGTTACCTGATGATGATGGTGTTAAACAAACCCTTGAACCACAGGGAGTAGTTAGTTTAATAACTATTCCAATGATGAGCGAAAACCAGTGTATAGGTTTCGTAGGCTTTGATTCTGTAAAAGAAAAAAAGATATATACAGAAAAAGAAAGACTGTTACTCGCTATTTTCGCCAATATGCTTGTAAATATAGAAAATAGATATGTACTTGAAAAAAATCTAATTCAAGAAAAAGAAAAAGCCGAAGCAGCGAATATAGCCAAGAGCAATTTCTTAGCAAATATGTCTCATGAAATAAGAACCCCTATGAATGGTATATTAGGTTTTTTACAGCTTTTAGAAACAACTCCTATTAACCCAAAACAACTAGAATATATAAATATAATGAAAAATTCAACAGATACATTATTAACAATAATAAACGATATTTTAGATGTTTCTAAAATAGAATCTGGAAAAATAGAATTAGAAAATATTTCTTTCGAATTAAGCAGTATAGTTGAAAATAGCATCATAAATCAATCTGTAAAACTCAAAGAAAAAAATTTAGTTTTGATTAAAAATATACATCCCACTACGCCTAAGATAGTTTCTGGTGATCCAACAAGGTTAAAGCAAATATTAATAAATTTATTAAATAACGCAATAAAGTTTACTGAACAAGGTGAAGTTTACCTAGATGTTTATCCTTCAACAAATGAAAATGGTAATAATGTTATATCCTTTTCTATCAAGGATTCTGGAATTGGGATGGACGAAGGGACAATAAAAAAACTTTTTAAACCTTTTACACAAGCAGATAATTCATCTACCAGAAAATACGGTGGTACTGGATTAGGTTTGACAATATGTAAATCATACGTTGAGCTTATGGGAGGAAAAATAAGTGTCTCAAGTACCATTGGAAAAGGAACTATCTTTTCCTTCTATATACCACTAAATTCAACCGATGTCATAGACAATGATAATGAAAAATCTTATTCCATTTTGAAAAATAAAAATATAATGGTAATTGATAATAACGAGGAGTTTAGAGTAAAATCAAAACTTTATTTACAAGAAGTCGGTTCAAATTCAACTATTTTAAGCAATTCGACTGAAGCCATAAGTATTCTTATAAAAAACCAATCCCAATCATTTGATATCATAATAGTTGAATATAATATGCCCGATATAAAGGGTGAAGATCTTTATTCAGCATTAAAAGCTATACCATCAACAAAAAATATCCCTGTTTTATTTAGCTCTCATGATAATTTAAAGGAAATAAGCGAACATTTTAACTTTATAAAAAAACCATTCAATAAAGATGAATTTTTAACTTTTATTAAAAATAATTTAACTTAAATCGAGTAGGAGGGAAAATTAAATAATTCCCCCGACCTCTCACACCACCGTGCATACGGTTCCGTACACGGCGGTTCCTTAGTTTTCACGAACTTTCAAGAAATAGCCTGTTAG
>JAEXNS010000141.1 GCA_023439605.1 Bacillota bacterium
GCCCATAATGTCATATTCAGCAAAATATGCTTCTGCATACTATTCTCCTTTTCGTGATGCGGCAAATTCTGCCCCCACTTTTGGGGATAGAAAAACATATCAAATGGACTATTCAAATGTAAAAGAAGCTTTTTTAGAAGTAGAAGTAGATATTGAAGAGGGTGCAGACATAATAATGGTAAAACCTGCACTTGCATATTTGGATATAATTAAAAGTATATCCGAAAAATACAATACACCTTTGGCAGCTTATAATGTAAGTGGTGAATATTCCATGGTAAAAGCAGCAGCTGCAAATGGATGGATAGATGAAAAAAGGATAGTTATGGAAAATATGACTGCAATAAAAAGGGCAGGAGCTAGCATTATTATTACATATCACGCTGTAGATGTAGCAAATTGGATTAAGGAGGGCTAGAAGCTTGATAAGTAAGTCAAAAGAACTTTTTGAAAGAGCAAAAAGTAAAATCCCTGGCGGTGTGAATAGTCCGGTAAGAGCGTTTAATTCAGTAGGAGGAACACCTAGATTTATAAAAAAAGCAAAAGGTTCAAAAATATATGATGTAGATGAAAATGAATACTTGGATTATGTATGTTCTTGGGGACCTTCTATTTTAGGTCATTCAAATGAAACAGTTGTTGAAGCTGTTCAAAAAGCTTGTGAAAATGGTTTTACATTTGGTGCTCCTACTGAAAAAGAAGTAGAACTAGCTGAACTTATTTCAGATATAATTCCGTCTATGGAAATGGTTAGATTGGTTAGTTCTGGAACAGAAGCGGTTATGAGTGCAATAAGATTGGCAAGAGGGTTTACAGGAAGGGATAAAATAATTAAATTTTCAGGTTGTTATCATGGACATAGTGACGGACTGCTTGTGAAATCAGGTTCAGGTGCTTTATTTGATACAATTCATTCTAGTAAAGGAGTACCCAATTCATATATCGAGCATACTTTAGTGGCAGAGTTTAACGATGAAAATTCAGTAAAATATTTATTTGAAAAAAACAAAAATAAAATAGCCGCCATAATAGTAGAGCCAGTTCCTGCAAATATGGGTGTAGTTCTACCAAAAGACAATTTTCTTGATTTCTTAAGAAAAACTGCAGATGAAAATGGGGCTTTACTTATATTTGATGAGGTTATAACAGGGTTTAGAATTTGTTTGGGTGGTGCTTCTGAGTATTTTGGTGTAAAACCAGATATTATAACATTGGGTAAAATAATAGGTGGTGGTATGCCAATAGGTGCATATGGTGGAAAAAAAGAAATAATGAGTATGATATCACCTTTAGGAAGTGTCTATCAAGCGGGGACATTGTCAGGAAATCCAATTGCCACAACTGCTGGAATTACTACTTTAAATATATTGAAAAATAAACCGGAAATCTACATAAATTTAGAAAAAAAAGCAGAAAAGTTATCAAATGCATTTGCAAATTATCGTGAAGAAAGTGTAACTGTTAATAGAGTTTCATCGTTATTAAGTGTATTTTTTAATGAAAAACCTGTTTATGATTATCAAACTGCTTTAAAATCAAATGTAAAAAAATATGCAAATTATTTTAATTTTATGCTGGATAGGGGGATTTATTTTGCCCCATCTCAGTTTGAAGCAACGTTCATATCAAACGCACATAGTGAAGAAGATATAAATTATACATGTGAAATGATAAATCAATATTTTAAAAATAAGGATTAAAAAAATAAATTCTATTATGTAATTTAGCGATTTTTATTTAAAAATTTTATAGGAGTTTCGATTCTGCGGAGTCGACTGAGTTTTACACTTGTCTTGGACCTTCGGTATATATATTTGCGTTATGGATGTGCTTAATTATATATAAAAATAAAACCTTTCTTTAAAGTAAGAAAGGTTTTATTTTTATATATAATACATAGAAGAAAAATCTTCTAAATTGTTTTGGGTATCTGTTAGAAGTTCATGTAAAGTTATACTTGAAAAAAAATCAAAAATTTTATTATCTAGTTTGTCAAAAATTAAGTTACGAATAGTTTTTTCAAAAGCGGGAGCAGTTTCTAAAACTGTATCTTCAGAAGTGTCAAATAAAATATTTTCAATAGCATATAGTATATCATATACTGTTATAGTTTTTGGAGAGCGTGAAAGCTGATAGCCTCCTTGTGCACCTTTAATTGAAGTTACAAGATTACCTTTTTTTAAAAGAGAAAAAATCTGTTCTAAATAAATTTTTGAAATTGAAAATTTTTCTGAAATTTTTATAACTGTTATATGTTTACCACTATCATAATTTTGTGCCATGTAAATCATGGATACTAAAGCGTATCTACCCTTTGAAGAAATTTTCATTTTTATTCACATCCTAAAACTGAAGTCATACTATACAAGTATGTAAACTATATATTATATAATAATACAAATAATCAAAATTGTCAATGTAAAATATAGGGTTTTATATTAATATGAAATAGGATTGTTGAAATAATTCTAGATCTTTATATTCATTTTTTATAGCTTTTGAAGCCAAGATTTTTTAAAAATCTATTTACTATTCATCCATATATAAGGTAGAGACATTTTACCGAAGGTCCAGGGCGCCCGGAAAGCCCGGTCGACTTCGCAGAGTCGAAGGTCTTTTTAACCTGCTTTGCAGGTTTAGGGATTTTCTATCGCAAAATCCCTACGCTTCACTTCGTTCGCTACCCTAAAAGCTCTTAAAGAGAGGATTTCGCTTTCTGAGGAAAGCGACCAAGGGCGTTGCCCTTTGGAAACCTACGATTTTTTGAAAAAAATCGAGTAAAACTTTAACTTTTTTACTAAGTTGACAACATTGTCCGGTCACCCTGGACCTTCGTTAAATATGCATTTTAAAATATAGATTTTGGTTGTGGGTTGTATAAATTATAGTAGTTTTAATGAAAGTTTGACCATAGTCACGTAAAAATAAAGAAAAGTGTGATTATTGTCACATAAAAGTAAAGAAAAGTGTGATTTATGATTGACTTTAATTTTAAAAATGATTATAATAGTGTTTATAGGGAGATGATATTGTGAAAAGATTTATACTTGACGAGCTTGAGAAGTGGAAAAAATCTAGGCGTAGAAAACCGCTTATTATAAAAGGTGCAAGACAAGTAGGAAAGACATGGGCTTTACAGGAGTTTGGCAAAAGTTTTGAAGATGGATATGCATATTTTAACTTTGATAAAGATGAGGAATATAAGCAGTTTTTTGAAACAACAAAAGATGTAAATAGAATTTTAAAAAATCTTTCTATGGCAAGCGGTCAAAAGATAACAAAAAATACTTTGATTATTTTTGATGAAATTCAAGCCTGTCCTCAAGCGTTAAATTCGTTAAAATATTTTTGTGAAGATGCTAGTGAATATTATATTGCAAGTGCGGGTTCACTTTTAGGATTAAAGTTATCTCAAGGTTTCCCAGTTGGAAAGGTAGAATTTCTTGAAATGGGACCTATGACTTTTAAGGAGTTTCTTATTGCAGATGGAAATGAAAATTATGCAGAATATTTAGCGGAAAAAGATGAGATAACCAACATACCAGATGCTTTTTTTAATCCTTTGCTCGAAAAATTAAAAATGTATTTTGTAATAGGAGGTATGCCGGAAGCGGTTCTTGTTTGGATTGAAGAGATGGATAGTAGAGAAGTAGACAAAGTTCTTTTGGAGATACTTACTTCATATGAAAATGATTTTGCAAAACATGCGGATTTTTATGATGTTCCAAAAATTCAACTTATATGGAGCTCTATTCCTTCTCAACTTTCAAGAGAAAACAAAAAATTTTTGTATAATGTTGTAAAAGAAGGGGCTAGAGCTAGAGAGTATGAAAACGCTTTAAATTGGCTTTATAACGCAGACATTTTAAAGAAAGTTTTTAAAATGTCAAAGCCAGGATTGCCTATTTCGGCTTACGATGATTTATCTGCTTTTAAAATGTATATGGTTGACGTTGGATTACTTAGACGACATTCAAGGTTGGCGACAACTGCTTTTTCTGAAAAAAACAGATTATTTACTGAATTTAAAGGTGCACTTACGGAAAATTTTGTGTTGCAAAGTCTTATAAGGCAATTTGAAGTTATACCTAGATATTGGAGTGAGTCGCCATATGAAATTGATTTTATTATACAAAGAGAAAATGATATTATTCCTATAGAATCGAAAGCAGGGGTAAACGTAAAAGCAACTAGCATAAAAAAATATGCACAAAATTATAGTTCACAAACACCATTGATTATAAGGCTATCATTGAGGAATTTATCACTAGATGGGAATATATTAAATGTACCATTATTTATGATTGATGAACTTGATAGATTAATTTCTATTACTATAAAAAACCCACTATATTAAACTAGTGGGTTTTTTATATGGAGTTAAAGCTTACAATTTGGTAAAAGTTTCGACTTGCGGAGGTGAGCAGGGCTTTCCTTTCTCTCTGGACCTTCGGTATAGTGCTTTAATTTAAATATTTTAAAGTGATTTCTAACCTATTTCAGATGCTTTTTTGTTACTATTCAGCCATATGTATAGGGTGGAGATGTTTTACCGAAGGTCCAGGGCGACCGGAAAGCCCGGTCGACTCCGCAGAGTCGAAACCCTTGCGAAACCGTAAACTTTACTTTTAGTGGCTGATTAGTGACCTTTTTATAGATATTTTTAAGTTAAAGAAAATTAATTTAAAGCACTATATATAGGTAATGTGTTTATTCATACGATTGCAGGGATTTTTTATAAAAACCCCTCATTTGTTCTCTTAGGTTAGTTGGTTCTAAAATTACTGCATCTTTCCCGAATTTTGAAAAGTACACAAAAGCTTGATGTTCAGTACAGTTAAAAGTGTAAATATCATTTTTTACATCTATGTATATAGGAC
>JAEXNS010000186.1 GCA_023439605.1 Bacillota bacterium
TTTATTTTATGGAGCTTAGTATTGCAAGGATTTCGACTCTGCGGAGTCGACCGGGCTTTCCGGTCGCCCTGGACCTTCGGTAAAATATCTCTGCCTTATACATATAGCTGAATAGTAGCATTCAATCAAGTATTTTAGAATATTAGTAGTATGAATAAAAGGGAGGAATAATAATGCAAGTTATTGGAGCTTTATGGGTTAGAGGGCTAAAAGCATTTTTAAGAAATAGAATAGGTCTTGTGTTTTCACTTGTTTTACCGTTCTTTTTTGTGTATGTTTTTAGTGCTATATTTAAAAATGATTTTATAGAAAATCCAGTTACGTTTATGCTGGCAGGAATAGTAATTGTAACTGTTTTTGAAAGTTCATTAAATATTGCATCATCGACAGTAGATGATATGGTTAGTGGTTTTATGAAAGAGGTATTAGTTTCGCCAGCGAAAAGATACTATGTTGCAATAGGGCAATTGCTTTCAGCTGCAACGGTTGGAACTTTTCAAGGTATTTTAATACTTGTACTAGGTTTATTTATTGGAATAAAATTTACAAGTATACTTACAGTTATTTATGTTCTGCTTACAATGATTATAGTAGGCATGGTTTTTTCAGGTGTTGGTTTATTTTTAGCGACAAAAGTTAATAGTGGACAAACTTTTCAAATAGTAAAAACAGCTATTTCAATGCCACTTACTTTTTTATCAGGTGCATATATTCCTTTGAGTATGATTCCTAAAAGCTTAAGATTTATTGCATATTTAAATCCTATGACATATGCCACATCTTTTTTTAGAATGATAATTTTAGAAAAAAGTAATTCTGATTTAGAAACGCTAGTAAATGAGGGAATAGCCATAAAAATTAATGATTATATTATAAGTCCATTTTTATCATTTGGAATTTTAGTTTTTATTGGAATTATATTTTTGTTTCTTGCTACAAATTCATTTTTGAAAACTGATTTTTCGAAAATCAAACGTAGTATTTCAGATGGAAGTGCTATTTGGGGTTAATATAAAGTTTACTGTATTGCCAGGGTTTCGACTCTGCGGAGTCGACTGGGCTTTCCGGTCACCATGGACCTTCAGTAAAATGTATCCACCCTATATATAGCAGAATAGTAACATTAAATCAAGCATTTTAGAATATTAGTAGTATTAATTTATATTTGGAGGAGTTAAAGTGAATTACAAATGGTTAGATGAATATTTATTATCTATGAAGGGTTCAAAAAAAGACTACAAGGAAGAGTGGTGTTGGCACAGATATTTATTGGAGAATAAAATGTTTGCTGCTATATGTAAGGATTCAAGTGGGAAAAGAGATATTTTGACTTTGAAATTAGAACCTATGGAAGGTGATTTTTTAAGAAATCAATTTGAGGAGATAATTCCTGGGCATTATATGAATAAAGAACACTGGAATTCAATTTATTTAGATGGAAATGTTCCGGAAGATGTAATAAAAGATAGTGTAAAAAAATCGTACAATCTTATATTTTTAGGATTTAGTAAGAAAAAACAAAAAGAAATTTTAATGTAAAACTTGGAATTTATTTATTAAATGATAAATTAATAGCAGTGGATTTTGAAATGCTAGTTATAGCTGAAAGATAAAATAGGAGGTTATTTTTTATGTCGATTATTGAAGAAAAAATCGCTAAATCATTGACTGCAAATAATACAGAGCTTATTCCTTACTTACCATACTTATTACAGGATTTATGGGAATTGGGTTCTTCTCCAAAAGATATAATAAGTATGATGAATAAAAATATAGAATTAACTAAAGATTTAAAAATACTTGATTTAGCTTGTGGAAAAGGTGCGGTTACAGTTAAAATAGCCGAGACTACTGGTTGTAATGTAAAAGCTATAGATATAATGTCTGAATTTATTGAGTTTGCAAAGAAAAAAGCTATAGACTATGGAGTTGAAAATAGGTGTATATTTGAGGTTGATGATATAAATGAATCTGTAAAAAATGAAAAAAATTATGATGTTGTCATATTAGGTGCAGTTGGTGATGTATTAGGTGATCCAAAAGAAACAATTTTTAAACTTAAAAAAACAATAAAGAAAGACGGTTTTATTTTTATTGATGATGCATATGGAAATGGTGAAAATTATATTTCAAAAAATGAATGGTTAAAAATTTTTGAAGATGAAGGTTTAGTTTTACTTGATGAAAAAATAAATCTTCAAGATGAAATAAAAGATCTAAACGATGAACAACAGTCATTTATCATTCAAAGAGCAAATGAACTTAAAACAAAATATGTAGATAAAGCTCATTTATTTGATGGTTATATAGAGAGTCAAAGAGATGAATGTGATGAGTTAGAAAATGATATTGATGGTGTTATTATGCTTTTAAAAAGAATTAAATAAAAGAAAGGATAGTTTATACTATCCTTTTACTAATTATCACTCTTTTGTAGCTTTATAACGTATTCTAAATTTAGGCATCACTTCAACTAATGTATATGAATTAAATAATCCATCCTCTATACTTAAATCGTTTTCACCATTTTTGGGAGGTGCAAATAGATTGAACTTAAAAGTTTTGTTTATAAATGTTTCTTCTGAATCAAAAAACGCTGGAATTAAATCTATAACTTGAACACACGGAGACTTATAAAACCATTTATTATTTATTTCAAATATATAATTATTATTATCTTCAAAATATACTTCAATAAAAATTGGATTTTTCTCTAAAAAAATCTCAATGGAAATTCCTTCTGCATCTTCAGAACTACTCCACCGTAATTTTACTGGTAAATTAATGTCTTTTATTATTTTTATTTTTGGCTTAAAAAAATCATCATTAATTATTGACTTATATGATTTTAAAATAGGTTGTTCTATTCCAACTTTTGAATTATTGGGATTTTCATTTTCAAGCCCCAATCTACCTCTATCTCTAAATTGATAAAAGCAAATTCCTGAAAACCATTTTTGTGAATCTTTTTTTATCAAATCATAAAAGTGTTCAATATATTTCTTTTGATTATATGGTCCAGTAACGTCACCATCAGCATTAAATTCAGATATAAATATAGGTTTGGATATATTATTGTTTAAAAACTTAAATCTTTCATAACTTTTTTTTGTTAAAGTGTATGTTTTTTCAACATTGGTAAATGAAAAAGTATCACCATTTGATTCAGCTATAGAATAAGGCCATCCCCAATTTAATGATAGGTACTTATCTACAGACCAAATATCTGCTTCAATTATTGTTTTTGTAAACTCTTGTTCTTTTTCCATTGTCTCAGAATTTATGTTTTCTACACCACCTATACAAATTATTGTAGAAACATTTGGAGCATGCTTTTTTATTATTTTATGAAATCTAATAAAAAAATCCGCTACTTGCTGGTAGGTACAGCGTTTGTTAAATGAAAACCAATTTCCAGTTGCCTCATGATTTATTCTTAAAAACATTTTGCCAAAAGGACGTAATTCCTCTGCAATCTTAATTAAATGTATGTCATCTACAAAAGGATCTACTGTAAGTGTAAGAATTATATCTTGGCCATGAGAACGTATGTCTCTCATGGAGTCAAATGCATGAGGGATGCTATTTATGGTGTCTTTATATATATGATAGTCATCATATGGATAATCCCATACAAAATCGATATTTTCTTTTTTGTGTGCAATACTTGCACGAATTGGCCAGCCAATATCATTTGGATAATAACAGTACATAATACTTATGGCTCTATGCGGTCGATTTAGTTTATCTAAAATATAGTCTTGACTTACATACTCTCCTCTTTCACTACCAACGTTTAAATCTACGGCACAGCATGCAGGAGATAATGAAATTAAACTTAATTTATAGTACATAATAGTATCCTTTCTTTTTTAAAATTTTAGTTTATATATATGTTTTAATTTATTTAAGTAAACGATTACTGATTTAAAATAAACAAATGCAAGGATTGTATTTACATTATTTTCAACCTTGCAATTATTTAATAATTATTATTTGTTTTGATTAATAATAAATTCAACAGCTTTATTGTTATTTTTTATATTAATAACTTTTTGTGAGCCCCCAAATTCCCCATCCAAAGTCCAAGGCATATCAGTTTCAGATTCTATATCTATTTCAGAAGCTTTAAAAAATGTAATGTAGTCTGTATTTATAGCTTGTTTTAGGTTTAAAAGTGATGATAAAACGCTTTGTAATTCCAGTAATGAATTAGGTGTTTTGATTAAGGTTACTTCATAAAGACCATCATTTATAGAAAAATCCCCAGTAGAGAGTAATCCACCAACTGAAGCTGTATTTGAAACCATTCCAAAAATAAATTCTCCCTCTATAATTTCACTTTTGTTAATTTTTATTTTTAATTTATATGATTTTATATTGCTAATGTGTTTTAGACCTTCAAGAATATATGCGGCATGTCCAAGCATGTTT
>JAEXNS010000199.1 GCA_023439605.1 Bacillota bacterium
CTGTAAGAGAAAGCGGAGCGTGTGGATTAGGTGGAGCTGGATTTCCAACACATATAAAATTAAATCCCAAAAATGAGATTGATACTCTTATCATTAATGCCGCTGAATGTGAACCATATATCACTTCTGATTACAGACTTATGGTAGAAAGACCAGAGAATGTAATTGGTGGAATAAGACTTATAATGAAGCAATTAAACATCAAAAATGCTATTATTGGCATAGAAGATAATAAGCCTGAAGCAATAAAACATTATAAGGAAATAACCAATAACGAGGATGACATAGATGTTTGTACACTCCCATCTCAGTACCCACAAGGTGCTGAAAAAGTGCTTATATATACAACTACTGGTAGGATTGTAATGGAAGGCGAATTGCCTTCAGACCAAAAAGTCATAGTTTTAAACGTTTCTACTATAGCTTTTTTATACAAATACACTCAAACTGGAATGCCATTAATCCGAAGAAGAATAACTGTTGAAGGTGATGCTGTTAAAAATCCTCGAAATGTAATAGCTCCTATCGGAACTTCTATACGTGATTTATTAATATTTGCAGAAACAGAGTTAGATAGTTTAAAGCAAGTAATCGTGGGCGGTCCAATGATGGGTTCATGTATACTATCCATAGATACTCCTATAACAAAAACCAGTAACTCTATTCTTGCAATTAAAACCTATACTAAAAGCGAGGAGTCGTCATGCATTAGATGTGGTCGATGCATAAAGGCATGCCCTCTTAACTTAATGCCTACTGAACTTGAAAAAGCTTATAAAACAAAAAACATTCAAGCTCTTATAGATTTGAAGATAATGCTTTGCATGAATTGTGGTTGTTGTACTTATGTGTGTCCTGCAAATAGAAAACTGGCAGAAGTTAATCAAATTGCAAAATTTTTAGTTCCTAAAAAGTAATAAAAATGGAGGTTAATAACTTGGATAAATTTATAGTATCACCATCACCACATCAAAGAGACAAAATATCTACTCAAAAAATAATGATGTTGGTTATTATAGCGTTGGTACCATCGGCTATATCTAGCATATATTATTTTGGATTACGTGCACTTTTTTTAATTATAACTTGTGCTTTTTCATGTTTGTTTTTTGAATATTTATGTAGAAAATTAATGAAAAAAAATAATACCATTTCAGATTTAAGTGCAGTTCTTACTGGTGTTCTTCTTGCATTTAATTTACCTGCTACATTACCTATTTGGATGGCTATCATAGGATGTTTCATAGCTATTGCAGTCACCAAACAATTATTTGGAGGACTAGGCCAAAACTTTGCAAATCCAGCTATAGTTGCCCGTATTGCTTTAATGCTCTCATTTACAACACAAATGACAACATGGGCAATTCCAAAATACTGGACATATGGTTCAAATACTCCAAGCTTTGCTTCTGGTGAAGTAATAATTAATGGTTCAACTATCTTAACAGGTGCAACACCTTTAGTTAGTAACAACGCTTCTTATATGGATTTGTTTTTAGGAAATGTTGGTGGTTGTTTAGGTGAAACTTCTGCACTTGCTTTATTAATAGGTGGATTATTTTTAATAATAATGAAAATAATCTGTCCTTCAACCCCTCTAGCATTTATAGGAACAACTGCACTTTTGACTTTTATATCTGGCGGAGATGTTTTATATCAAGTATTATCTGGAGGATTAATAATAGGTGCATTTTTTATGGCAACAGACTATGTTACGACTCCAATAAATACAAAAGGTAAAATAATATTTGGTATTGGATGTGGTTTAATAACATTTATAATCAGAAAATTTGGTAGCTATCCTGAGGGAGTTTCCTTCTCAATTCTTATAATGAACATACTAACTCCTTATATAGATATGATAACAAAAACAAAACCTTTAGGTGCGAAAAAAACTATTAAGGGGGCTAAAAAAAATGCTTGATAAAATAAAACCTCCTCTTGTACTTATGTTAATATCCTCAATAATATGTGGTTTGTTAGTTTTTACATTTAATGCAACATATGTAGATACAACTGGTGTTATAACAGATACTTTAAAAACAGGCTTAGTTGAAATATATGGCGAAAAAGAATATACAATGCTTAAAAATGAAGATGGTACAGTTAAAACATATGAAAACATAAATTCCATAATTATAAGTAACGAAAAAGAAGTAGCTTTTGAAATAGTAGTTAATGGCTATACTAAAAATGGTATCCATGTTTTAGTAGGAGTAACGGATGAAGGTTTAAAAGGCGTAAGTTTTATTTCCTTAGCAGAAACTCCTGGTCTAGGTACAAAAATAAGAGATGATAAATCATTTTTGCAACAGTTTTTCGGTGCAAAGGATGATAGCTATGAATTCAAATCCTTAACTGGTGCAACATATTCTTCAAAAGGCCTTAAAAAAGCTGTAGACATTGCTTTAAATACATACTTAGAACACAAGGAGGAAATTATAAATGAGTAATTTAAAAGAATTAACAAAAGGTATTATTAAAGAAAACCCTACTCTTGTAAGCCTTCTTGGTATGTGCCCTACTCTTGCTGTTACTACACAAGCTTTAAATGGTCTAGGTATGGGAATAGCCACTACTTTTGTTCTTATAGGCTCAAATATAGTTATTTCCTTACTAAAAAACATTATACCAAAATCAGTTAAACTACCTTGTTATATTGTTATTATCGCTGGTTTTGTTACTTTAATAGAGATGTTAATGAAAGGCTATGTTCCTGAATTGTACAAAAGTCTGGGTACTTTTTTATCACTAATAACAGTTAACTGCATTATTTTGGGTCGTGCTGAAATGTTCGCAAGTAAAAACAAACTCCTTCCATCTTTATTAGATGCTGTAGGCATGGGGGCTGGATTTACATTAGCACTATTTACAATGGGTTCTATTCGTGAAATATTGGGTGCTGGTACATTTTTAAATTTCAAAATACCATATATTGAAACCATGACTATATTTATAATGCCTGCTGGAGGTTTTGTAGTTTTAGGATGTATAATTGCAATTGTAAATAAACTTGCAAATAAAAAGCCTCCTCAAGAAATGGGTTGCAGTTCGTGCCCAAACGCTTCTGCATGTAATTCTAAAGGAGAGTGTGAATGATGAAAAGTTTATTTATTATAATGATATCTGCTATCCTTACAGATAACTTTGTTCTTTCGAAATTTATGGGTATATGTCCATTTTTAGGTGTTTCTAAAAAAACATCTTCAAGTTTAGGAATGGGTGCAGCTGTTATTTTCGTTATGACCTGTGCCGCAATAGTTACTTATCCTGTATACACTTTAATTTTAGTCCCACTTTCTATAACATACCTCAAAACAATTGCATTTATTTTAATTATTGCTCTTTTTGTTCAACTAGTTGAAATAGTATTGAAAAAAGTTATGCCTCCATTATATAATTCTTTAGGTGTATTTTTACCATTAATCACCACTAACTGTGCGGTTTTAGG
>JAEXNS010000229.1 GCA_023439605.1 Bacillota bacterium
GTTAAGATGAGTATATTTGATAAGGTTAACATGTCCAGTAAGGTAGTAAGTGAAAAGGCAAAAAATATTTCAGAGCTTAATAATTTAAAAAGAAAGATTGCTTACGAAGAAGAAAGAATCGGAGAAATTTTCTCTGATATCGGTAGATCTTTCTACAAAAATCCAGATGGAAATCATGAAGATTTAAAAGTTTTTTGTGAAGACATAGACACAAGAAGACGTAGAATTAAAAAGATGATTTTTGAAGTAAACAACATGAGAGGATATAAAATATGTCCAAAATGTAATGCTGAAGTAAATGGAAAGTTTAAATTCTGTGGAACTTGTGGTTCAAAAATTCCTAGTCCAGAAGAGGAAGATTTTGAAAATTATGAAACTACCTTAACTGAAGAAAATGTAATGTAGGATAAAATTAAAGCTGTAACTTTAGCAAATGTGCTATTGTTACAGCTTTATAAGTTACTATTCAGCCATATTTATAGGGCAGAGATATTTTACCGAAGATCCAGGGCGACTAGAAAGCACGGTCGACTCAGCAGAGTCGAAACCTATATACAATTGTAAAATTCGCCCATAAAGTTTGGGTAGTAACCTTTATAATTGTTTTGTAAATTTAACTATTTAATTTTTTATTGCAATTAATAAAAATTTAAAATATTGAGGATAATATTATGAATACATTTTTGGAGATTTCTATTGGTGACAAATATAATAGTTCATCTCAAAAAGCAAGAGTAATAACAGAAAACTGGGTTAAACAAAATGCTTATTGCCCTCGTTGTGGTAACCAAAGACTTGACCAGTTGGAAAATAACAAGCCTGTTTCAGATTTTATTTGTTCCAATTGTGGAAATATATTTGAATCAAAAGCTAAGCAAGGTGATCTTGGAAGAAAAATTGTTGATGGTGCATATAGTACAATGATAAGACGAATAAACGAAAAAAATAATCCAGACTTTCTTTTTATGAATTACAGTATAGAAAAGAGACAAGTTAATGATTTTTTACTTGTACCTAAACATTTCTTCGTGGATAATATAATTGAAAAACGTAAACCATTATCAGATAATGCTCGTCGTGCTGGTTGGACAGGTTGTAATATTTTAATTGAACACATTCCCAATAATGGGCGAATCTATTTGGTTAAAAATAAAGAAGTATCTGATTTTAATTCAGTTTGTAGTAAGTATAAACAGACAGAATTTGTTGTGGATTTATCATTGAAATCTAGAGGTTGGATTATGGATGTTATGAGTTGTATTAATAATATCAATACAGAAACTTTTACAATTGAAGATATGTATAAATTTGAATTAAAACTAAAAATTCTTCATCCTGATAATAATAATATACAGCCTAAAATACGTCAGCAAATGCAAATATTAAGAGATAAAAAAATAATTAAATTTTTAGGTAATGGTGTTTACAGAAAGGTGTGATTAAAATGAATTTCAAAATAACTATTGAAGAGCACGTTACAGAAACATTTGAAGTTGAAGCTAATTCAATTGAAGAAGCTATGGATATAACTAGAAATAAGTATAAAAATGGTGAATTTGTTCTTGAGAATGGAAATGTTACATATAGATGTATGGCTGTTCAAGAGCCTATGACCACTGAGTGGATGGGATTTTAAAACAAATAAGCAGTAACAATACTCAATATATTGTTACTGCTTATTTTATTTAGTCTTTAAAAGTTAACCTTGAAACTCATTTTCAGGAATTATATCATTTTCAGTTATTGTCCTCATTACCGAATAAGAATTATAAGAAGGTGTTACAAATGGGAAAAATCCAGTATTAATATAATAAAGATTACCCTCTTTTAATTTTGGTACTTCATATTGGGATATATATGCGTACTTGTTTAATGAAAAAGACCGTTTATCCACTGCTTCAAAGAGGTAAACTGCTTGTGTGGAACTTGTGATTTCAGAATGTACTAAAGTTAAAAGTTTATAATTATCTTTTTTAGGTTTAAATATTTTAATTAGAAGTATGATTCCTAAAAATAAGGAAAATAAAAAAATTAAGATTGCTATATTTAATTTTTTTATTATATCCCCAACAGTCATGTTGCCCATATAAGGTAAAAGTGTGTATGAAACAAAAAAAGGAGTTAATAAAAAAAATACTGATAAAATAGGTAATATAAATTTATCACTTTTATTAGGGGCCATAGAAGATACATTAAAAAGAAAAATTAAACCGACAAAGAGTGCGAAAAGTCCGAAAAAATTAAAAAATCCAGAAATACCTTTTCCTAATACAAGAGCTTCTTCAGGATTATATGGATTATACTTAATTTTTAATTGATCACCCTGAACAATTGCAATAGAAGTGAAATTGGTTGTTAAAGTATAACTAATGTCATTAACTATATATTCAACAGTAGTTCCAGAATCATCAGATGAATTTGATCTGTGAAGTTTGATTTTACCTCTTTTTTGACTATGATCAACATCAGTTACAGTGCCTATAACGGATTCATAATCTTTAGCTGATTTTATTTCATTAAAAGTACCGAAAAGTCCCAAAACTAAAATAAGTATTCCAAAAAAAAGTGGAATTATAGCGGGGAAAATGCTGACACCATATTTTTTATCTTCCAAAATAACCATCCTTTAAAAAAAATTTGATTTACAATATATATTATTGCATTTTTCGTTTAAAATGTCAAGAAAAAGCCTACTATCAAAAAAATGATAATAGGCTTAATTGTTACTATTCTATATTCAACATTTTTTTATTTGGATATAGGGAAACAACAAATTTAGGCGTATCGGATTTAATTCTTTCATAAGAAGGAGATGAGTCTGGTAAAACAAAAAAAGGGAGTACAAATTTTTTTTCATCACCTTTTTTTAGAGAAAAGCTTAAAGAACCATTCATATCAGGATTTTCAGCATCGTATGCTGAATTATCAATTCTTAAAAGATAGTTTTTACCTTGAAGAAAACACATATTAAAATCTAATCCATACTGTCCAACAAAATCATTTGTTTCATTTTTAACAGCAACTGTAACTAAATAGAAATAATTTATATCGGCAAAAATCAAGTTTTCCTTTTTTAAATTTTTTTCCTTAATATATTCATCAGCAGTGATAAGTTTTGATTCTAATACTTTTATTGTATATCCATCCATTTTTTCAATGCTATTGTTTTCAAAGAAATTGTTTCCTATACTTACCGTTTCACCTTTGTTGTATATAGAAATATTAGCTTTTTCTGCTTTTGAATTAATTGCACTTACTCTTAAGCACCATAATGAGATAATAACTATAGTAACTATAAAATAAATATGTTTTTTCATAAATTTCTCCTAAGAAAAATCAGCTTTTAAAAAATGATTTTTCATTTTCCCTACTTCTAGTAAAAATATTTCGTCAGATAATTCCTTTAAAACTGAAAAATCATGACAGGAAATGATGGTTAATGCTCCTCTTTCTTTTTGCATTGTCAATATACTTTTAACCATTTGAACTCCATCTGTATCCAATGAGTTTGTTGGTTCATCAAGTATTATTATATCTGGATTTTCCATGAAAGCAGCTGCAATACCTAGTCTTTGTTTCATTC
>JAEXNS010000282.1 GCA_023439605.1 Bacillota bacterium
GATGTAAGAGTTTATAATAGGACTCTTTCAAATGATGAAATAAATCATTTATATGAAACAACTGCACCTTCTGAAGTTGTAAAACAGGCAAATTTAAATTACTCTGGTAGTGATAAAAAAGAAGCATATTTATTTGCATATTTTAAAGGGGAAAGCTTGGCAAACGGAGAGCAAATTTATTATGCAACAAGCGAAGACGGACTAAACTGGAATGCCGTTAATAATGGAGATCCTATAATAACATCTGTTTTAGGAGAAAAAGGATTAAGAGATCCCTTTATAATTCGCTCACCTGAAGGAAATAAATTTTTTCTTATTGCAACAGATTTAAAAATTTACAATGGAAACGGTTGGACGGAAGCACAAACAAATGGAAGTAAGTCAATAATGGTTTGGGAGTCAAACGATTTAGTAAACTGGTCAGAACAAAGAATGTGTCCAGTTGCACCACAAAATGCAGGCTGCACATGGGCTCCAGAAGCTTTTTGGAACTCTACTACACAAGAATACATGGTTTTTTGGTCTTCTAAAATACCGACTGGTGATAATATTCATCGTGTTTATTATTCTACCACAAAGGATTTTAAGACATTTTCAGAAGCGAAAGTTTGGATACAACTTAATAACACTTCAAATAGTCCAATAAGTGTTATAGATGCGTCTGTAACTAAAATAGGGGATACATATTATAGATTTATAAAAAACGAATCAAATCAGCCACATTTAAATGCTATGCCATCTGGAAAGTATACTATTTTACAGAAATCAAACTCTTTATTAGCAGGATGGCAGGAAATCCCTTCAAATATTAATTCAATAACAGGTGTGGAAGGTGCTACTTGTTTTAAATTTAACAATGAAGAAAAGTGGTGTTTGTTGCTTGATAACTATGGAAGTGGTGGATACTATCCTTTGGTTACAAGCGATTTATCCTCAGGTAGTTTTACAAAATTAAATAATTCTCAGTATTCTTTCCCTTCTACTGTAAGACATGGAACAGTCATTCCTATAACTCGTGATGAATATATAGATGTATTAAAAAAATATGATAAAGCAAAAGTAATTATTTCAAATAGCACACTTTTAAAACAAACTATAGTTGATTTAAAAGGTGATATAAATGGTGATGGAAAACTAGATATAAAAGATGTAGTTATTTTAAAGAAATACATGATTTCATCTTATGAATTAACAAATGAACAAATAAAGATTTCAGATGTAAATGAAGATGGAAGTGTAGATTTATATGATTCAGTACTTATTTTAAATATGGTTTTAAAATAAAAAAATGGATTATAGTAATGTTATACTTTTTAAATCAAGGATTATTTGAAGAAAAGAAAAATAAACGTAATTAGAGTTGAAACAATCATAAATACAACACCAAAAATTATTATTATAAAGCTATTTATAGAGGATTTTATATAATATTCAGTTGGATTATCAGGATTAATGAATATTTCATATTTTTCATTTATTTGAGGTATATTTACATTACTGTACTGTTCGTCACATACTTTGTATATTTGTCCGTTATAGTAAAAAGAAAAAACAGGACAATATGTATTTACACCTTCATCATATGAGGATTTTAATTCAGTACATTCTGCTAAAACAGACTCTGTAAAATGGGCTTTGTTATACTTATCTATTAATATTTTTCCTACAACAAGACTTGCACCAACAAGAAATAGAGTTGCTAAAATTATAAATGGGAGTATATTAATTACAAAAGCTTTATTTTCAGGATTTCCGAAAGTATATATGCCAGAAAAAAGCATTGTTTCAGCTCCAGTAAACGGAAAAATTAAAATAGGTAGAGAATTTTTGTTTATACCAGCCGAAGAAATAATATATATACCAACAAAAAAGAAGATAACTCCAAAGAAAAAAACACTCATTGAAGGTTTAGTAGATGAAAAGTAAATTATGCCTATAATAGATAATATGAAAATTATCAAAAATATTGTGCCAATTAGTTTGCTCTTAAAAGAATATTGATTTTTTTTATCTTTAGGTTTAAGCATATCATTATTGAAATTATTCAATTATAAAAACTCCTTTTAACATATGTTTTATAGATTATTTTAAAGTATATGCCATTATTGTAAAATATAATTCAAGGATTTTGCCCATTACAATCGGAATATTTGACTCTTATTGACACAATAGTATTTTTTGATATAATTAGAACAATATAAGGAAGTGTAAGTGATAATCGTATGTAAGCAGTACATTTAATATCAAGATAAATCACAAGCCTACTGTTATAACAAACATAATTTATACAGTGAGGAGTTATAAATTATTTCCAAGGTTTCTGCGTATTTTTATTTAGGTGTTCTTATAGTGATTTAATTAAATTTCTTTAACACCAAAATAATTATAAACAACATGTGTAATAGTTTGAAATGACTTCAAATTATTACACAGATTTATTTTTAAATTACCACCATGATTTTTCCATCTATTTCATGGAGTATTTTTTATTAAAACTTGCATTATCAATTACTACAGTGCTATTTTCTGGCGAATTAGGTATAAGAGTATTTTGAAAACAATCCTAAAAAAAGATAGAATTTGTTGTATTCTTATAACATTTTATTTCTATGTATTTTCCGTTTCATACTATACATATTTTATACATTTTTACTTATTTAAAATATTTAAATTAAAGAATTATATCAGGTTAAGAAGTTCATTTTTTAGCATTTTATTTGTATCCTTCTTAAATTATACAAAATTCACAAGAAAATATCAAGTGAATTTCTTATAAAATAGTATAGTTTTCGTATAATACTAAAGTGAATTTAAAGTATTAACAAAACCCTTAAAAGTTTACTAGATTTTTAAAAAATCTAGGCTTCAAAAGCAATTAAACCTACATAGAAAGGTTTGAAATTATTTCAACAATCCTATTTCA
>JAEXNS010000297.1 GCA_023439605.1 Bacillota bacterium
ATAATCCTGTGAATTTATCAATGACTAAATCTAAATATCCTCCTGCATTTTTAAAAGCAATTACTGGAGTTTGTGAATTAAACGCTTCCAAAACAATAGAACCAAAAGGTTCTTCCCTTGATGTTAAAAGCAAAACATCTGCACTATCATAATAATAAAGCAACTTTGTATTATCATCTATATAACCAGTCAAAATTAAGTTTTCTATGATTTTCAAATCATATTTTTTTAATAATTCATTGTATATTTTGTTATCAAAATCTCCAACCCAAACAAATAATAAATCTTTATTTTCTAATGATTTAATTGCAATTTCTAAAAACCAATCAAAACCTTTTCTTTTAATTCCAGAAGCAACATTTAGTATGATTTTTTTTTGTAAAAAATCATTTAAAATTAATTTTCTTGCGTGTAACTTATCAGGTATATGAGCAATATTCATATATAACCCTTGTGGTTTAATGGTATAATTAGACTTTATCTTAACAAATTCATCCAACCTGTTATAAACAAAGCTAGATGGAAAGATAATATGATCTGAATATTGAGAAATTAACTTTAATTCCATTTGTAAATTATTTTCCACTATTAAATTTTTTAGTTCATGAATTAAATTTAATATGAAGAAACCTTTATTTTTAAATTCAACTATTAAATCACCCGTAACAACAGTGTTTAAAATAACCTTTTTGTAGTCAAAATATAACAATAAATTCAATAACTTACTCAATATTTTTTTATTACCCAAAATATATATATTAGAAAATTTACTGAACTCTTTATAGAAAGGTCCATTCTTCTTTGTGATAACAATAATATCGTAATTTCTTTTATTAAATTCAACTATAATATTATACAAAAGCTTTTGAGCACCAGCTTTTTCAAAATCATGACTAACAAAAATAATTTTTTGATTTTTGTTTTTGTTAAAATTAAAAATTAATCTAAAAATAAATTTAACATTCAAAAATTTATTTTTAAAAAATTTAAATATTCTTTTCATTTTTATAACTCACAAAACATTATTTTTTGATTTTTATCTTTTTCACTTAAGAAAATTTCTTCAATTAACTCAAGAGGCCATTTGATATTTATATCCTTATCGTCCCACATTATGCCCATTTCATCTGTAGGGTCATATAATCTAGTACATTTATAAACAAAAGTTGCTGTTTCAGACAACACAAGAAATCCATGTGCAAATCCCTCTGGCACATAAAACTGTTTTTTATTTTCAGAACTTAAAATAACAGATTCCCATTTACCGTATGTTTCACTTTCTTTTCTTAGGTCAACAGCAACATCAAAAACTTCACCATCTATTACTCTTACTAACTTACCCTGTGGATTATTTTTTTGCATATGCAAACCACGCAAAACACCTTTTTTTGACTTCGACTCATTATCTTGTACAAATTTCATATCTAATCCAGCTTCTGAAAATTCAGCATAATTATATGTCTCCATAAAATAACCCCTAGCATCTCCAAAAACTGTAGGTTCAATTATAAATAAATCCTTTATATCTGTTTCTATAAATTTAAATTTACCCATTTATACACATCCTTATTTGTTTGAATACATTTTTTTATAGTAATTTTGATAATCACCACTTATTATATTTTCCCACCATTTTCTATTCTCTAAATACCATTTTATAGTTTTCTTTATTCCATCTTCAAATTTTGTGGCTGGCAGCCAACCTAATTCACTATGAATTTTAGTTGGATCAATTGCATATCTCATATCATGTCCAGCTCTATCTTTTACAAATGTAATTAAATCTTCAGTTTTACCAAGTTCCTTAATAATTATTTTTACAATATCTATATTTTTCATTTCATTGTGTCCACCAACATTATACACTTCGCCTACTTTTCCTTTATGTATAATTAAATCTATAGCTGAACAATGATCCTCTACATATAACCAATCTCTAACATTAATTCCTTCACCATATACAGGTAAAGGTTTATCATTTAAAGCATTTGCGATCATTAAAGGAATTAATTTTTCTGGAAAATGATATGGTCCATAATTGTTTGAACATCTTGAAATAGAAATAGGAACTTTAAAAGTTCTATGATATGCTTGAACTAGTAAATCTGCACTTGCCTTAGATGCGGAATATGGACTAGATGTATGTATATGGGTGTTTTCAGTAAAAAATAAATCAGGTCTATCTAAAGGTAAATCTCCATAAACTTCATCTGTCGAAACTTGATGATATCTTTTTACACCATATTTTCTAGAAGCATCCAATAAAATTTGTGTTCCTAAAATATTCGTTTTTAAAAATATACCGGGATCTTCAATTGATCTATCTACATGAGATTCTGCGGCAAAATTTACTATTATATCAGGTTTTTCTTCTTCAAATAATTTGAAAACGGAATCCCTATCTGTTATGTCTGCTTTTACAAAACTAAAATTTTGATTATCCATTACTGACTCAAGTGTTTCAAGATTCCCAGCATAAGTTAAAGAATCTAAACATACTATTCTATAATTATTATACTTTTTTAGCATATAATGAACAAAATTACCACCTATAAAACCTGCTCCACCTGTTACGATTATTGTCATATTATACCTCCAAATTTTCTAAATAATTTTCTAAAGCATCTTCCCAATTACGCATTTCATCTCCAACTGTACATCTTAACATCATATTATCTAAAGATGACAATGCTGGTCTTTTTGCAGGTCTAGGAAACTCTGCAGTTGAACAAGGAAGTATTTTGCAATTAATTCTTGAAAATTCAACTATTTTACATGCAAAATCATACCATGAACATTCACCATTTCCAGTACAATGATATATTCCAAATTGATCTGTAATCATTGCCTTTATAACATGATGAACCAAATCAATACAGTTTGTAGGATTTCCTCTTTGATCATTAACAACCTTTAACTCGCCTTTTTCTTTTGCAAGCTTAATAATAGTTTTAACAAAATTATTTCCAAAATAACCATACAACCATGATGTTCTAAAAATAAAATACTTATTTGAAAATTCTTTTACATAATTTTCACCTAAATATTTTGTTTTTCCATATATACTTTGTGGGTTACATACATCCCATTCTGTATATGGTTCTAAAGAATCACCAGAGAAAACGTAATCCGTAGATATATGTACCAGCTTGAAATTATATGTCGAGGACATTATAGCTAGATTTCGAGGTCCTAAAGCATTTACACGAAAAGCGATTTCCTTTTCAGTTTCACAAGCATCAACATTT
>JAEXNS010000348.1 GCA_023439605.1 Bacillota bacterium
TATTCTGGTGAACCTTTACCTGAACCCATTCGAGTTTCAGCAGGCTTTTCTGTAATTGGCTTATCTGGGAATATTTTTATCCAAACTTTACCGCCACGCTTGATATAACGTGTCATAGCAATACGGGCAGCTTCTATTTGATTAGAAGTAATCCATGCTGGTTCTAAAGCTTGTAAACCAAATTCACCATGAGAAACTTTGTTTCCTCTATAAGCTTTACCTGTTAAACGTCCTCTATGAACTCGACGATATTTTACTCTTTTTGGAAGTAGCATTAACGATTACCTCCTTCTTCTCTTCTAGCAGGACGTGGTCTGTTGTTATTATTGTTGTTATCACGTCTTTTTCTTACTGGCTTTTCAGCAGGCTTTTCAGTTACTGCATTTAATTCACCTTTAAGAATTTCACCTTTGTATATCCATACTTTAACGCCCAAACGTCCGTATGTTGTATGAGCTTCAGCAGTACCATAGTCTATATCCGCTCTAATTGTTTGTAGTGGAATAGTACCTTCGTTATAGCTTTCTGCTCTAGCAATTTCAGCTCCGCCTAAACGTCCTGAAACTCTTGTTTTTATACCTTTTGCACCTAAACGCATTGTACGACCAATAGACTGTTTCATAGCACGTCTAAAAGATACTCTGTTTTCTAGGTCAAGTGCAATTTTTTCTGCAACTAATTGTGCACTTAAATCAGGTTGTTTTACTTCAACAATATTCACTAAAATTTGCTTTTTATTAGACATCGCTTCAATTTGTTGACGTAGTTTTTCTATTTCTGCTCCACCTCTACCAATTACGATACCAGGTTTTGCACAATGAATGTGGATTCTTACTTTATCAGCGAAACGTTCTATTTCTACTTTTGAAATACCTGAAGAATATAATTTTTTCTTAACAAAGTTACGTATATTATAATCTTCTACTAGTGTATCACCAAAATCAGCTTTATTCGCAAACCAACGTGAATCCCAATCCTTAATAACGCCGACACGAAAACCGTGTGGATTTACTTTCTGGCCCATAGTTTACCTCCTATTTGGGATTATTCTTTTTCTTTTAAAACCATTGTTATATGTGATGTTCTCTTTAAAATCTTAAAAGCTCTACCTTGTGCTCTTGGCATTATACGCTTCATAGTCGGACCCGGAGAAACAAAGCACTCTGCAACATATAAAGTTTCTTTATCCATACTATGATTATTTTCTGCGTTTGCAATAGCGGACTTCAAAAGCTTTGCCAAATCTTCACAAGCAGCTTTTGGAGTATGTTTTAAAGTCGCCATAGCATATTCCACCGGTTTGTTTCTTATTAAATCCAAAACGATTTTAACTTTTCTAGGTGAAATACGAGCATTTCTTAAATAAGCTCTTGCTTCCATAAATAATTCCTCCTTCCGCTATCTCTTACCATTATTTGATGTTTTAGAGCCAGCATGACCTTTATAAGTTCTTGTAGGAGCAAACTCTCCTAATTTATGACCTACCATATCCTCAGTAACATATACTGGCACATGTTTACGACCATCATGAACAGCAAATGTGTGGCCCACAAAATCTGGGAAAATTGTTGATGAACGACTCCAAGTTTTTAGAACCTTCTTTTCACCGGCTTCATTCATTTGCATAACTCTCTTAAAAAGAACCTCTTGTACAAAAGGGCCTTTCTTGATACTTCTGCTCATTATAAATTTCCTCCTTTCAAGCTTTATTTACCGTTCCTACGTTTAACAATATACTTATCTGAACGGTTATGCTTTTTACGGGTTTTATAGCCAAGTGCTGGCTTGCCCCAAGGAGTTACAGGACCTGGACGACCTATTGGTGATTTACCTTCACCACCACCGTGAGGGTGATCGCAAGGGTTCATTACAGAACCACGAACTGTTGGTCTCCAACCCATATGACGTACTCTTCCAGCTTTACCGTAATTTACGTTTTCGTGATCTATGTTTCCAACTTGTCCAATTGTAGCTTTACAATTGCTTCTTACATTTCTTAATTCACCTGATGGTAATCTTAATAAAGCATAAACGCCTTCTTTAGCCATCAATTGAGCCATGTTACCAGCTGAACGTACAAGTTGTGCACCTTTTCCTGGGTATAGTTCAATGTTGTGAATGAAAGTACCTACTGGAATATCTGATAATAACAAAGCATTACCTGGTTTGATATCTGCATCAGAACCACTTCTCACTGTATCTCCAACTTTTAAACCGTTTGGAGCTATAATATATCTTTTTTCTCCATCTTCGTATTGAAGTAGAGCAATATGTGCTGAACGATTTGGATCATATTCAAGTGTCATTACTTTTGCATCCATATCGTCTTTATTCCTTTTAAAGTCAATTATACGATATTTTCTTCTGTTTCCGCCACCTCTATGACGAACAGTGATTCTACCATAACTGTTTCTACCAGATTTCTTTTTTAGAGGTTCTAAAAGACTTTTTTCTGGTTCAACTTTTGACAACTGTGAATAATCCGTACAAGTCATCTGACGACGAGCTGGTGTAGTCGGTTTATATGTTTTAATTGCCATTTATCTCACTCCTTAAAATGCGTTTTTGCGGAAGCATTACTCCCATACAATATTAAACCTGAAATAATTAAATCATTCCATCAAAGAATTCAATTGTTTTTGAATCTGATTTCAATGTAACTATTGCTTTTTTCCAATCAGGTTTTTTACCCACAAACTTACCTACACGCTTTTGGCGTCCATTACAATTCATGGTATTTACTTTTGCAACTTTAACGTTGAATAATTCTTCAACTGCTTTTGCAATTTCAATTTTATTACATCTTTTATCAACCTTGAAAGTGTACTTTCCGGCTTGTAATAAATCCATACTTCTTTCAGTAATGATTGGTTTGATAATTATATCTTGAGCTGCCTTCATTATGCGTACACCTCCCCGATTTTTTCAACAGCACTTTGAACAACGATAAATTTGTCATAATTCAAAATGTCATATACGTTTAGTGTGTTTACAAGAGTTGTTTTAATTCCTGGAATATTTGCAGCACTCTTGATTATCATTTTATCTACTTCTGGCATAACTATTAATGCTTTTCCATCAACATTTAATGCTTTTAGCATAGATATCATTGATTTTGTTTTAAATTCATTCATAGTTAGTGAATCTAAAACTATTATTTCATTATTTTGAAGTTTTGAAGATAGAGCTGATTTCATTGCCAATCTTCTAACTTTTCTATTTAAAGCATATCTGTAATCTCTAGGTTTTGGACCTAAAGCCACACCACCGTGTGTCCATTGAGGAGCACGGATAGAACCTTGTCTTGCATGACCAGTACCTTTTTGTTTCCATGGCTTTCTTCCGCCACCTCTAACTTCAGTACGTGTTAAGGTTGATTGTGTACCTTGACGTTGATTAGCAAGATAATTAACAACCATTGCGTGCATTACAGCTTCATTAGGAGTGATTCCAAATATGTCTTTTGGAAGTTCAGTTTCTGCAACCGGCTTTCCTGACATATCAAACACTGAAACTTTTAACATAAATGCGTCCTCCTTTCATTAAGCCTTTTTTACACTATCAACGATGCAAATTATTCCGCCCTTAGGACCTGGAATAGCACCTTTTAGTGCAATTAAATTATTTTCTACGTCAACTTTTACTATTTCAAGATTTTGAACAGTAACTTTTTCAGCACCCATATGCCCTGGCAATGCTTTACCTTTAAAAATACGTGAAGGTGATGAACAAGCACCCATAGAACCTGCATGTCTATGTACTGGACCAGAACCGTGTGTTTCTTTAATTCTTGAATTGTTGTTACGTTTGATAGTACCTTGGAATCCTTTACCTTTGCTTGTTCCACTTACATCAACAATATCACCAACAGTAAAAGTATCAACTTTTATGATATCACCAACGTTTATTGAGTCACAATCTTCAAATCTGAATTCTCTTAGCTTTTTCTTACAAGCTACATCAGCTTTTTTAAAATGACCTTGCATTGGTTTATTTACTCTTGTGATTTTTACATCGCCATATCCAACTTGAACAGAAGAATAGCCATCATTTTCAATAGTTTTTTTCTGTACAATTACGCATGGACCAGCTTCAACAACTGTTACTGGAATAACTTTACCAGATTCATCGAATATCTGAGTCATACCAATTTTTTTTCCGATAATTCCTTTTTTCATTATAATTCCTCCTTAGTTATTGGTTGGCTTTCACCAACGTGACTGTGGTACCGACAATCCTATTTGATTTCCATTACGATGTCAACACCTGCTGGAATTTCAAGGTTTTGAAGTGCATCAGTAGTTTTTGCTGTTGGTCTGATAACATCAATAAGTCTCTTATGTGTTCTCATTTCAAACTGCTCTCTACTGTCTTTGTATTTATGAACCGCACGAATAACTGTGATAATTTCTTTATCTGTTGGTAATGGAATAGGGCCTGATACTCTAGCTCCACTACGTTTTGCTGCTTCAACTATTTTAGCTGTAGCCGCATCAACTATTGCATGTTCATAACCTTTTACCTTGATTCTAATTCTTTCATTAACTGCCATGGTTTCGCCTCCTTAAATGCTTATTTAAAATGGGGGCGTTGATTTGAATTCGTAACACTTAGCCGTGTGTTTCATTTCTGCTAAAATAAAAAACTCGAAAAACATAAGTTTTCGAGCACAATTACAAAAACGCACAAAATTGCAGACTTCACGTATACGCAAGATACACAAAGCACACACAGTGTTCATTATTACAATCGCCCGGTTTAAAATCGGACATACTCCACAAAAATTACCTGACATACCGTCAGCAACCTTTTGTTTCATCGCATATCATCGCAGTAAACAAACTGCTTTTAAATTATATCATAAACCAATACATAAAGCAATATAAATTTAAAATTATAATTGTAAATTTTTTTTTAAATTTATATGAACATTTTGTGAATGAATTATATATATATTTCACCATCACCTAACATATTAACAATAGTGATAGATATAAGAATTATTAGCATAACAATGGTTATTGGTGTAGAGAAATAGACTCTTAATTTACTTAAAAGATATTTTCTTTTCTCCTTAGATTCGTTTTTATTTATTTCTTCCTTTTTATAAAATATCTCTATAATAAATAATATAAAACCTACAACCATCATAATTAAATTAAACATACCATATGCAAATAAAAAAAATCCCACAAAAAGATTTTCATTAAAAAAATTAACTTCGTCTATTTTAGTAATATCTATTTCCTTTGTCACAAATAAAACAACTGCAGAAGATCCATTAAATAAAAAATGCATTATCATTGATGGTATAATTGATTGCGTTTTTATAGCTAGATAAGCAAATATCATTCCAGCAACCCAAGCATAAAATATTTGTTCATAGTTTTTATGAAACAGTCCAAAATAAAGGCCTACTATAATGATTGCAAAAGCACTTCCGTATTTAACTGTATCCGATAGCATTTTCCCTCTAAATAAAATTTCCTCAAATATTGGTGCATAAATAACCAAAGCAAGAATTACTACTATGGAATATTTTAAGTCATCATTTAATTCAAAAGCTGGTGAAAAAAAATCAACATTCAATATTTTTTCTAGTAAATAAAAAATACCTTTAAAAATAATATTTGATATTTGTATTATACTATATCCTATTACAAACCACTTTAATATATATAACAGGCTACAATTTGGTTTTTTAAACCATTTGAAAGAACTTTTTATATTTTTATTTTTCCTAAATAGAATAAGTACAAAAGGAACTGTAAAAAGATATTGAAAACTATACACAAGAAAAATCCATGCACTTTGCATATTTTCTGGTTTTAAATTAAGTATGTTTTTTTTGATTACCAATGATAAAACGTATAATCCTATTTCATTAATAATTATAAACGTCAATAATAAAATAGAATTTCTGCTGGAAATACTTTTTATATCTATTATTTCATCGCTTTTTAATTTATTCATTTTTCACCTATTCATTTTGTTTTTAAATATAATGCAGGATCTTGACATACGGCATTTAATCTAACCTCAAAATGTAGATGTGAACCATATGAATCTCCTGTATTACCTATTTGACCTATTACATCACCTTTATTAACCTTTTGACCATTTGAAACTAGTAGCTTACTTAGATGTCCATATAATGTTGCATAACCGTCAGAATGATTTACCATAACAAAATAACCATAACCGCCCATATTCCATCCAGATGCTAAAACCTCACCATTTTCTGCAGCAAATGCTGCTGTACCTTCAGGCGCACCTATAT
>JAEXNS010000352.1 GCA_023439605.1 Bacillota bacterium
CTGCAATTCTTGCAGCTTCTTCTTGTGCCTTTCTTGCAGCTTCTTCTGCCGCCGCTTTTCTTGTAGCTTCTTCCGCTGCAATTCTTGCTGCCTCTTCTGCTGCTTTTCTTTCTGCTTCTTTTCTCATTTCTTCTTGAATAGCACTGATTTTCGAATCAATAAGTTCCTGTTCCTCTTGAGTTCCTGCAATTTGACTCACATTATCTTTGATTGCTATTTCAATGTTATTTTGCTCTTGTTCAATAACATTTATTTCCTGTTGTGTCCTTTGATAATCCGATGACAACTCATCTAACAAAGTTCTAAATTCATCTTTTTTTTCTTTTGTGTCAATTAACTGTTGATTTAAAGTCGCAAGTTTAGAATTTAATTCTTCGTTTAAAACATCCAATTCATTTAACTGTGTATTTAACTTTTCAATTAATTCCTTATCATGTTTAGCAACTCTTCCTACTAATTCCATTTTGGATAATATTTCAGCGAAGTCACTCGTTCCAACTATAATAGATGCATAGCCATCATTTCCTGACATATACGAAGCTTTTAAACGCTTTTTAAAAACTTGCATACCTTCTGATATATCTTCTTTTTTCAGTATTATATCATTTTCGATTTTTGCTATTTCTTCTTCCGAAAGATGAATAGACTCTTCCAAACTATTCATTTGTTGCATAACCAAATCAATGTTTTGATTTTGCAATTTCATTTTTTCATCTAGAGCAAATTTGTACTCTAACTTTGCGTTTTCATCTTTTTCGGATTTATTTAATTTTGCATTTGCAGCTTGTACAGCTTCTTGAAGTTGAGATATTTTTTTTGAATTTTCCCTCTTAACTTCTTCTAAATCGGATATCGATTGTGCATTAACTGGAATCTCGTAATTCATAATGCCATTATAAATAGCATTTAGTGAAATTAAAGAAATCAAAGCTATAGAGATAATTTTTGATTTAATATTCTTACTCATACTCCTTAAAACACTTCCCTTTCCTTTTGCATATAGCAAAAATCAAATTATACTTTCAAATGTTTAGTTGTACTTATAACGCTTCCTATAGCACCTAAAAAGGCACCTGTTAAAATATAACTAGTAACTACTATTACATCGATATCTTGATAAGCTAAAAGACCACCCACACCTATTATATTCCACATTGAAACTTCTGCTGTAAGAGCTTCTATCATTGATTTATAACCAAACCATGTAATAAATGTTGCTGTTATTCCAGCTAAAATACCGGTGAAAAATCCTTCAATAAAAAATGGGATTCTAATAAATGAATCTGTTGCACCAACATACTTCATAATATTTATTTCTTTTCTTCTTGAAAATACACTTGCTCTTGTTGAATTTGAAATTATTACTATAGATACTGTTGCTAAAGCAATTAAAACTGTAGTTGATATAATAGAAAATATTTTTCTCAAATTTGTAAGTACATTTGCAAAATCATAAGGGGCGTATACTGTATCTACATTTTCTATTTTTTGTATTGCTTCTACAGTTTCAGTTATTTTTGAAACATCTTTTATTTTTATATTATATGAAAAAGGTAAAAAATCATAATCATTTTCTAATTCTTCATATAGGCTTTGATAATTTTTCATGCCATTGTATTATATATCAAGTGCTTCTTCTTTACTAACAAATTTTATTTCATTTATATTGTCTAATTTTTCAATTGAAGCTTGCATTTTTCTTGCATCTTCTTCTTTAACTTCTTCTTTAATATAAATAACCATTTCATTTTTAGTTTCAATAACATTAATCAAACTATTTATGTTGGCAATAAACAACACTGAAAAACCAATTAAAAGTAAGGATACCATCAAAACACAAAAGGATGCCAACCCCATAACTCTGTTATTCCACATGTTCTTTATACCTTGTGAAACTAGATATCTTAAACTACTAAACTTCATCAAATTCCTCCGCATCATATGATTCATCAAAAGCATCTTCTAAGTTATTTAGTTCTTTAATTTCTGCAATTTCATCATACGAATTTTCCTCAGAATTATCATCAATACCCATACTATTTTTATTTCCTTCAATAATATCATCAAATATTACAGTACCTTGATTTATATTTATTGTTCGGCCACCAAAATATCTTACTAAATCATGTTCATGTGTAACCATAAGAACAGTAGTTCCACATTGATTTATTCCTTTTAGTAATTCTACTATTTCATAAGATAATTCTGGGTCTACATTTCCAGTAGGTTCATCCGCAATTATTAATTTAGGGTCATTTACAAGTGCTCTAGCAAGAGCAACTCTCTGTTGTTCTCCTCCAGATAGTTCATGAGGATATGACTTTGCTTTATCCTGCAAACCAACTAAATTTATAACATATGGAACTCTTTGTTTTATGTATTTTCTTGGTGCTTCTATAACTCTCATAACAAATGCAATATTTTCATAAACAGTCATAGTAGGAATAAGCCTAAAATCTTGAAAAACAACACCTATAGTTCTTCTATACTTGGCTATTCTTCTCTTTTTCAACTTATTCAAATCATAACCATTAACTTTTACTTCACCAGATAAAGCATTTACTTCTTTTAAAAGCAATTTTATTAGTGTACTCTTTCCAGCACCAGATGCCCCTACAATAAAAGCAAAATCACCATCATTTATACATAAACTAATATTACGTATAACCTCAGTGCCTTTATTATAGGCAACCGAAACGTTTTTTAAATCGACCACACAATTAACCACCTTTTTTATTTCTATCAATTATTAATAATAAAATGATAAAAATTTTCACCAAAATGTTCAAGTGAAAGCCTAAACAATTTGATTTTAGAATTTTA
>JAEXNS010000375.1 GCA_023439605.1 Bacillota bacterium
CTATAGGTGAAGAGGTTTTAAGATTTGACCTTGTTGAAGATTTTTCAGTTGAAACTGCAATTGTTGTTTGTGAAATATACAAAAATGGTAACGACTGGAAATTTAATGCTGTGGCTTCAGGTTATCAAGGTGGATTAGAAGCTTTGTGTAAAAGTTTTGGTGTAAATGTATAGGTTGGATTATATATGTTAAATTTAAATGAATTAATAGAGACTAACGGTTCAAATATTGAATTTCCTATAGGTGAACATAAGGGTCCATTGGTAATAGAAAAACCTTGTATAATTAATGGTAATAACGCTACTTTATGGTCAGAATCATCACCAGTACTAGTTATTAATTCTAAAGATGTTATTTTAAAAAATATTAGAATAGAATCTTTATCTAAAAATAGAAATGAACCAGTTTTAATTTCTTCATTTTATGATACTGTTTTTGAAGAGGTCGAGGTAATTGGTGATGTAAAAGGCATTAAGTTTGAAGAAGAAAAATGGTATTTCCCAAATGAACTTGATTTAGGTGAGTTTTGTGAAAATAATGAAAATACTTTTGTATTTGAAATTTACTCTCCTGTACCCGCTTCTTTACATACAGAAATTAAAGATTTATCAATAAATCCTGAATTAATTAATAGAGGAAAAAATACAATTACTATTACAACAGGTAAAATAAAAAATGGATTATTTTTATATGGAGAAATTCTTATTAAGTCTAATTTTAATAGAAAAATATATATAAAAGGAAAATCAGTCTCATCAATTTCACCATTAAAAAATAAAGAACTATATATTTATAATAATATTGATGAAAGTCAATATTATATGAGTGAAGAAATCATTAAAATATTTACAACAACGCCGATAAATGATAAGCAAAAAAACAAAATAGAAGAAAATGATTTTTCAAGTTTAGATGTAAAGCTGTTAAATAGGGGAGAAAGACTAAGTATTTCAAATATTATTAATGATGTTATAAAAGTACGTGTTGGATATAAAAAACTTACAAAACCTTTAGATTTAGACCCATATGTTTTTTTAGTGGATGAAAATAATAAAACAATAAAAGATAGTGATTTGATTTTTTTTGGGAATGAAATATCTGAATGCAAAAGTGTAAAATTATTAGATTCTTCAAATGAAAACACAGAAAAAGATATATTACTAAACTTTAATTACATACCAGCGTATATAAATAAAGTTGTAATTGCATATTCAATATATATTGAATCAAAACAAGGTACTTTTTTGAATGTTCAAGAACCTTACCTATCAGTTATAAGTAACAAAAAGGAAATGTACAGATATGTTGTAAATGGATTAACATCTGAAACAACAATTATAATGGCTGAATTTTATAGATATAAAGATAGTTGGAAAATTGCAGCGATTGGACAAGGGTTTAAAAATGGTTTGAAAAGATTATGTGAAGATTTTGGAATAATAGTAGGTGATTAAAACTTATTTGTAGAACAATTTTATTATAATTGGAAGGTTAAAATGATGAAGAACGAAATTAAGACTGTTTTATTAAAACCATTAATTGTTATTGCTTCAATAATATTATTTATAATTTTGAAGATAAACAAAAAAAAGAAAATAGTAAGAAATAAATAATTTGATAAATGCATCTATTTTATAAATGGATGCATTTTGTTTTTGGAAAAATATCTATAATACATTGACATTTTTGACTAAAGGTATTATAATGTAGATAATAAATCAACTAAATTATACAAAATCAACAATGCAAGGAGGCGTTTTTTATGATGTGTGAGAATTGTGGAGAAGAAATAAATGATGAAACAGGTTTATGTCAAAATTGTAATACTGAAGAAATTAAACCGGAATTTAAAGAGGATTTAGAAAACAAGCAAAAGCTAACAACTAAGTTAAGGTCGTATATAAATAAAAATCTAGGGTTTAACTTATTAATGATTTCTTTATTATTTGTTTATACTATACCATATTTTTTAAAATCCCTAATTATGACATCGCACAATCAATCTATAAGTCGTAGTATAGTTTTAATTTTAGATATAACAGGAATAATTATTGCTTCAATTTTATTTGTTTTATCTCTCAACTTTTTTTATAATGAAAATATTAAAAAAGTTTCAATAACAAATTTTATAATTGCTTTAAAAAATACATCTTGGACAATTGTGCTTATAATTTTATTTGAAATTGGAGTAAATCAGTTTTCTGAAAAATTTATACTTAGTTTAAATCAAAATTATATAATGTATTATATTGTTGTTTCTATCTCATTTGTTTTATTTACAAATGTAATATTAGTTTTATTTTTTGAATCCATAACTGCAAATTCTGAAAATATAAAATTAAAAAACATCTTCAAATGTTTTCTAATTTTATTGACTAAGCCAATAAGGTATATACAATGTTTCTTATTAATGATATTAATTTTATTATTACCAGAAACTATAAATATTTTAATTGATAAGACTTCATTTATTTATAGACTTTCTTTTACAACAAATGTTGCTTTACAACTTTTAATTGTTTCCATAAATGCTTTGTTATTAAAAATAATAATTAATATATTTATAAAAATTACAAAAAAATATATTGAGAAAAATGGGAATAATGAAGGTGTTAAAAATAAACAAAGAATTATCTCATTGGTTTCATTAGTTTTTTCATTTGTTATTTTAATTTCTGCTGGTATCTTTATTAAAATTGATAACAAATCTCAAAATACTGTCGTTTCTGTTCAAAAAAATATAGAAGAAAAAATAATTAAAGGGCAAATGTTCTTGGCTGTTGGTGATATTCCATTGGCATTAAATTATTTTGACGAAGCAAATACTCAAATATTTATGTGGAAATATATAGCGAGTGATGGAAAAATTAAAGGTTTAATGAATTTAGAAGAATTGAAAAATCAAAATCCGTCCAATAAACAGTTGATTTATTTTCAATTGCTTAATTCAAAAGATTATAATGCTTTTGAAAATTATGCAATAAACCAAGGTGCAGATATAGATTGGTATTTATCTTTACTTGATGTTTATAATAAAATCGAGAAGGAAAGTGATTTAACAAAAGAACAAAAAAATAGGAGAAAAGAATTATTAAGATTATGCATATCAAATGGTGATTTTGTTAATGAAATACTAACTGAAGAAAATATAAAAAAACAATCATCAAAATTGATTCCTGTTTTAAAAAAATATGAGGATTTTTTGAAATCATATAATGTTTATGAAAATATCAATAATATAATAAAGGAAGGAAAAATTACAGACGGAATAATACTTAGTTTACTGGAGGATTCTAAGAAAAATCCAGAAAATATTATGTATCAGTATTTAGCATATTCAATAGGAAGTATATATTTATATGATGGAGCCTCTCATTATGAAGAAACCGTAAAGGCTGCAATAAGGTTTGACCAGTTATTTATGAAGCAAGTTGATAAAAAAGAAAATAAAAATGAGATTTTAAAAGAAAAAATTAATATTGGTAATTCGATTTACAGTTGTTATAATTATGAAATTGCAATAAAGTATTATCAAGAAGCAGTTGAATATGGAGGAGATTATAATGTATTATTACAAATTGCTGATTGTTATAATAAACTCGAAGAATATGATAAGTTTAATGATGTTTTAAAAGAAGTTTTAAATGAAAACCCTGAAAGTGAATATGCGTTATATTTATCTGCACTTAATTCCTTAAAAACAAATAAACTAACAGAATCTATAAATTATGCATCTAGATTAACAGAGATACTGTTAAAAAGTGAAGAAAACATTAGCGAAATAGAGAGTTATTTATATTCTTATATCCAGTATTTAACTATAAGCGATTCAAGTTATACTAACTATATTTATAAAGTTTATCCAGAAAAATTAGACGAAAAACAATTGAATATGGTTGAAAAAAATAAATTTTTGTATAATTATATTGAAGCAGTATATAATAATTTTTATTCAAGAGATTATGAAAAAGCTATAAATAGCATAGATAAAGTCATTAAAGAAAAGGATGGGTTATCTCAGGCTTATTATTTAAAAGGCAGTATTTATTATGCTCAAAAAGAATATAAAAATGCAGTTGAACAATACAAACAATCAATAAATATAGATGAAACAAAATCTACTGTATGGTATGCGCTAGCCTATACTTATGATGCATTGGCAGATTATGAAAATGCATACATCTGTTGCTTAAAAGTAAAAGAATTGTTACCATATTCTGATCATGGTGAAGATTTTTATGGAGTTGCTGCACATAATGATATGCTGATGAATAGTGTTACAAGAGAATTAGGAAAGTAGGTGTAGTTTATGATGAACTTAATATTATTATTAATGATGTTAAATGCCCTACTAGGTTTAACACTATTTGGTTCTCAAAAGATTTTAT
Organism: Bacillota bacterium; assembly: GCA_023439605.1. Lineage (GTDB taxonomy): Bacteria > Bacillota > Clostridia > Oscillospirales > Ruminococcaceae > JAEXNS01. The sequence continues at coordinate 4,389 of JAEXNS010000375.1, forward strand.
CAATTTTAATTATAATAATTGCTTTTTTAATAATTTTATTTAATTTTATTGTAAAAAATAAAATGTCTAAAGTAGTTATAAATATAATAAAAATAGTAGGTATTTTATCTGTTTTTTGCATTTCATTTTTAGTTCGAATTGAAAAAGCCGAAAATGGTGTTTTTGCTTTAAATGATGGAATTATAAAAGTGCATAATTTGATTGAAGATGAAAAGTTTGAAAAAGCTTTTGAAGAAATTAATAAAATTGAAACTATATATGGCAATAATGATAATATAAATATACTTAAAGCACTTACACATATTGCAAATAACAATACTGCAGAAGCAAAAAAATACATTTCAAATTTAAGTGATAAAAAAACTTATGATTATTATTTGTTAATGGAAAACTTATATATGGTTGAAAAAAATTTAAAAAATTTAAATCAACTTTATATAGAAGCAGCAAATTATCATTTGGATTGGAATTATGTTCAAAAAAAAGCTGGAGTTGCATATTTGGATAATAAAGATTTTAATAAAGCTGAATATTTTTTATTAAGATATTATGAGAGAGAACCAAAAGATTCAGATACACCTTATTACCTGGGGGTAATAGCATATGAAACAGGAAGAAATCATGAGGCACTAGAATTTTTTGCTGAATCAATGGATAGAAATGTAGATGATGAATTTAAATCATACATAGCATGGTATGTTAAAAAAATAAAGGAGACTGGAAGTGATGATTATGAAAATTAAAAAGTTACTTTCTATTATTATTGTGTTGTTTTTTTTAATTCATTCATTAATTCCTGTTTATGCAACTGATTTAACTTTAGAAAGAAAACAAAGTATAATAGAATATTTAGAGAGTTTTAAAGCAGATCCTAAAGAGCCTAACTTAACTTATATTGCTAAAGAAATTTTTGGAGATGGAACTACTACAATAGATGGCATAATTATTGAAATAGGAACAAAAAATATAGGTATAAAAGAACTTCATGCATTGGAAAAAGCTTTATATCATTCAAATCTAGGTTTAAAATTAATTAATAATGGGAATTCAATTAGAGCGGTTAATAATCAATTGACTAAAAGTGCAGAGCAATTGGCAAAATCTAATTATTTATCAAAAGCAGGTAAAGCACTTGGAAGCGTAGGAACTGTTCTAGGAGTAGTTAGTATTGGAAAGGATATTTATACCTATAATGATGTTCAACATAAACATGCATCAATTGATTTTATTGAAAGAACACTAAAAGGAGCATCCATAATTTCTAGTACTTTGGAAATGGTTCCAGTCGCGGGGCATGTAGCAAAAATACCTTCTAAAATATTTGGGTTAGCTAAAGATGCTGTAGGAAGTCAAACATTTGTTAACTATATGAATAAAACGGGTGGAAGAGTTTTAGAGGTCGCAGATGGAACTATGGAATTATTTAATGCAATGGCAATACATTTGTTTGGTGGAGATGCAAAAGAATATCTTGAAGAGGTTAGACTAAAAAAGAGAAGGTTAAATCAAATAAATAATGCTATAAAAACTCCAAATGATGTTTCATGCTATAAGCCTAATATATATATTTACCCAGAAAGCGAATTGGATGTTAAGCTTACTTTTGACTATCCTAAATTATTAACTGAGGTTATTCCTGATTATAAAAATGAATGGAAAGTAAAAGCATATCCAAATGGAAATTTAATAGACGAGTCTAATAAAAAACATGATTATTTATTTTATGAATCATTAACAAATAAATCATTTTTTGAAACTAATGAAGGCTTTTTTATAGATAAGGAAAAAAGAAAAGAAAATTTTAGAAGTATATTAAGTGCTTATGGATTAAATGAAAAAGAGATAGGTGATTTCAACGAATTTTGGTGTAATAAGTTAGATAAACACAAAAATTATATTATGTATCCACAATTAACAGAAAGAGTTGATTATGCAATGCCTATCAAAATTGAACCTAAACCATCAACAGTATATAGAATATGGTTTGTTTTTGAAGAGTATAGAGAACAAGATATAATAACACCAAACATCAATCCGATAGAGCGAAAAGGCTTTACAGTTATAGAATGGGGCGGAATGATATATTAATCAAAACAATCCGTAAAACTGGTGGTTTTGATTTGTCTAAATGAAAGGAAAATTATGATAGAATTAAAAGGAAAATATAATACAGCACAGGTATTTACAGATATTATTGATGAAGCATCTATTGCACAAATTATTGAATTATGTAATCAACCTTTTACAGAAAATTCAAAAATACGCATGATGCCCGATGTACATGCAGGTTCTGGGTGTACAGTTGGAACTACAATGACGATAAAAGATAAAGTTGTTCCAAACTTAGTAGGTGTTGATATTGGATGTGGTATGGAAACAATAAAAATTAAAGAAAAACATATAGAATTAGAAAAACTAGATAAACTTATTTATAGTAAAATTCCTAGTGGTTTTTCTATTCGTGATGTTCCACATAAGTATAATGAAAATATAAATCTTACAAAACTTTTTTGTTATAAAAACATTAATTCTTTACGTGCGGAAAACAGTCTTGGAACACTTGGTGGGGGAAATCATTTTATTGAAGCAAACAAGGATTTAGAAGGGAATATTTATATTGTAGTTCACTCAGGATCACGTCATTTAGGACTTGAAGTTGCAAAGTACTATCAAGAAGAGTCTTTTAAAAGGTTAAATAAATCTTCAAAAGAGGATGTAGATGAACTTGTTAAATCTTTAAAATTAGCAGGAAAAGAAAAACAAATACAAGTTGAAATGAAAAAATTACTTAATACAAAAACAACAAATATACCCAAACATTTTGCATATGCAGAAGGAGAACTGTTTGAAAAATATATTCATGATATGAAAATAATTCAAAATTTTGCACAATTAAATAGAAAAGCTATGATAGATGAAATTGTAAAGGGGATGAAAATTCATATAGTAGAACAATTTACTACTATTCATAACTATATAGAAACTGATGACATGATACTTAGAAAGGGTGCAGTTTCAGCAAAAAAAAGTGAAAAAATCTTAATTCCTATAAATATGCGTGATGGGAGTTTGGTTTGTATTGGAAAAGGGAATTCAAATTGGAATTTTTCTGCTCCACATGGAGCTGGAAGGCTTATGAGCAGAAGTGAAGCTAAACAAAGCTTTACCGTTTCAGAGTTTAAAAAGCAAATGAAAAATGTTTATACCACATCTGTTAGTTCTGAAACTTTGGATGAATGCCCTATGGCTTATAAAGGAATTGATGCAATAGTCAATAATATTACAGATACGGCTGATATTATAGATATAATTAAGCCTATTTACAATTTTAAAGCAGGTCAAGAATCTTAAAATCAAAAATAAAGTCAACACATTTGTTGACTTTATTTTTGATTAAATATATAAATTTAACTTTAATTATTAATTTTTTTAAAATTAAAAATTAATATTGACATAAATAAATTTTCATGATAAAATAAATTGAAAACGTTTTCTTTAAAACGTAATTATATAAAAATATTTGTTACTATTCAGCCACCAAAGGTGAAAATTACAATTTTACAGAAGTTCCGCCTATATTAAGTTGACAAGACTTTCCGATAGCCAAAATGTCGTCAGCTTAAGCAAATTGCTGAGGCAATTTATGAGGCTCTGCCTCAAACTCCGCTTCTTTTT
>JAEXNS010000032.1 GCA_023439605.1 Bacillota bacterium
GTATAGGGTGGAGATGTTTTACCGAAGGTCCAGGGCGACCGGAAAGCCCGGTCGACTCCGCAGAGTCGAAACCCTTGCGAAACCGTAAACTTTCCCTTTTAGAACTTATGGTAATTAAAAATAAACAAAACCTCATGGAAATCCCATGAGGTTTTGTTGTTAAACACTTATTTCTAATATTGGTTCATATATAGATGCTCCCGCCGGCACCATAGGCAAAACATTTATGTTTTTATCAATAATACAGTTTATTAAAACAGGTCCATCTGAGTCAAGTGCTTCTTTTAACTTATCTTCTATTTCAGATTTTTTACTTATCTCAAAATATTTTATTCCAAAAGCTTCAGATAGCTTTGAAAAATCAACATCTTTCTCTAAAGTAGTTTGAGAATACCTCTGTTGATAAAAAAGTGTTTGCCATTGTCTTACCATACCTAAAACACCATTATTTAAAATCAATTCTATAACAGGTACATTATACTTTGCTACTGTTGATAACTCGTTCATATTCATAAAAAAGCTACCATCCCCAGCAACATTGATTACTTTTTTGTCTGGATTTGCAATCTTTGCTCCTATCGACGCTCCTAAGCCATATCCCATAGTACCTAATCCACCTGAACTAGCAAAAGATCTTGATTTTTTAAAGTTATAAAACTGTGCTGCCCACATTTGATTTTGACCTACTTCAGTGGTTATTACAGCCTCTCCATTTGTCAAATTACAAAGAGTTTCTAGTACATCTTTAGGTAAAACAGCATCTTCATTTTCAGAAGTCATGTCAAGAGGATATTCCTGTTTCCATGAATATATTTTTTCCATCCATTCTGAATGATTTTGTGCTGGTAAGCATTTATTTAATTTTTTTACAATATAACCTAAATCTCCAGTAATATTTTTAGAAACAATAATATTTTTATTTATTTCTGCTGGGTCAATATCTATATGTAAAATTTTAGAATTTTTACAAAAAGTAGTATTATTGCAAATAACTCTATCACTAAAACGTGAACCTAATACTATAAGTAAATCACAATTTTCTAATGCTAATGCAGAAGTTTTTGTACCATGCATACCCATCATCCCTGTGTACCTAGAGTTTGTATTATCAAAAGCACTTTGACCCATTAAAGATAATGAAATTGGTGCATCCACAAGCTCAACAAAATTAGCAAATTCATCAAAAATATTTGCTGAAGTTACACCACCACCAGCATAGATAAAAGGATGTTTACTCTCTTTTATCATCTTTACAGCTGAAAAAATACTGTCATCTAACTCAACGTCAACTTTATACAAATATTCTTTTATTTCTTTATTTATAAACTCACATTTTTGAGCAGTAATATCTTTTGGTATATCAATTAACACAGGACCTTTTCTGCCCTCATTTGCAATATAAAAAGCTTCTCTAATTGTATCTGCAAGTTTTGTAATGTCTTTTACTATATAATTATGCTTAGTTATAGGCATCGTAATGCCTCTTATATCTACTTCTTGGAAGCTATCTAATCCCAAAAGTGAAGTAGGTACATTTCCTGTTATAGCAACAACTGGAACACTATCCATATATGCTGTTGCAAGTCCAGTAACTATATTTGTTGCACCTGGACCAGAAGTAGCTATAAGAACACCTGTTTTACCTGTTGTTCTTGCATAGCCATCTGCTGCATGTGAAGCACCCTGTTCATGTGCTGTTAATATATGTTTAATTTTTTCACTATACTTATAAAGTGAATCATATATATTTAATACAGCTCCACCTGGATAACCAAAGACTGTATCAACACCTTGTTCTAGAAAACATTCTATAATAATATCCGCACCGTTCATTTCCATAAATATCAACTCCATTTTAGCTTAATTGTAAATTTTTTATAAAAAGTTAATTATTTTAAATTTAAACAATCAAAATAATTAATTACTAAAGTTACCTATCAAATATAACATATATTAAATATTATGTCAATGTCATTTGTTTGATTAACTTCCTGTAAATAAGTAAAAAAACAATGTTATTTTAAATTAAATAACATTGTTTTGTGATTTGTTAAATATAAATAATTTTTTATAAAACTAGAGAAGGTGGGGTAAATACTCTTGTTGCTAACTCAGCATCATACATATATAAACCTTTTCCATCCATACCAAACAATTTGTATTTTTCAATTAATTCATCTGCATTTTTTTCTTCTTCGCCTTGTTCTTTAACAAACCAATCTAAAAACTGAATAGTTCTAAAATCTTTTGCATTTTGTGCTGCTTCATATACTTCATAAATAGAAGCAGTAATAAATTTTTCATGTTCCAAAGAAGCTTCTAAAGGTTGAAGGAAGTCTGTATATTCTCCATCTGGTCCTGAAATACCTTCTAGTTTTACTTGCTCTGAATTATTTAATAAATATGTCATAAACAGTTGAGCATGTGCTAGTTCTTCTTGTACTTGAACTGCAAACCAATTTCCAAAACCGTTTAAATTTTTTGAAATAAAATAATTCGATATATCTAGATATAAATATGCAGAATATAACTCCTTATTTACTTGTTTCACCAATAAGTCTGATACATTTTTTTCTAACATAATATTACCTCCATTTTTGATTTGGTATAATAAATACCTTAAATTAATTATATACTATTATTTTCATTATTGCAAGTTTTTATTTTTAATTATAATTTTAAATAATTTACACTTTACACATATTAAATAGTTTGATATAATATAAAATAATGGTTCTAAATAATTTTATATTAATATATAAAAAAATAAAAGGATGTTGCAAAATGAAAAAATATGTATATATTATCGTCGCTTTTTTTATAATAGTTACTATCATTTCAATTAGTATTTATGATTATAAAAAATTAAATCAAAACAATTATTATCAAAATACGCCAGATGTCTCTTTAGATATTCAACTACCTGTTACTACTACAAACATATGGAATGCAATAAATGAATTAAATAAAAAAGATTCTACTCTTGAAACAAGTGAAAACACAAATACCGAACTATACTACAAAGCAATTACAGATGCTCAAGGTTCTATTGTTGAACTCCAACCAGTAGAAGTAGTAGTAAGTGTAACA
>JAEXNS010000082.1 GCA_023439605.1 Bacillota bacterium
GGTTATGGCTATAGAGCTTTTGATAATGCGTTTCATCCTGCAATTGACATATCAGGATATGGTGTAGATGGTTCATCTATTGTGGCTGCTTCTTCTGGAACAGTTATAATAGGAAATACATCGTGCACACACAACTATTCAAAGCAATATAGTTGTGGATGTGGTGGTGGATATGGGAATTATTTAACTATAGTTCATGATTCAAGTACATCTACCCTTTATGCACATTGTCAATCCATAATTGTTTCAGATGGACAGTTTGTTGAAAAAGGCCAAGTAATTGGATATGTAGGAAATACAGGGATGTCAACAGGAGCACATCTTCACTTTGAAGTTAATAAAAATGGACAGAAAATCAATCCTATGGATTTATATAGTTAAAATATGTTTTTATGAAAGTATATTTGTAAATTTGAATCAATTATTAAATTAAAGTTGGGTAAATTAAATTTTATCCAACTTAAAATTGGTTAAAAGATTAATTTGATTCAAATTACAAAAATAAAGGTGTAATATGAATAAAGAGAGAACAAAAGTAAGTTTGCCAGTACTATTTTTTTTAATACTTGTAACCATGATAATAACTTTTATAACTACATTTATTTTTTTGAAAAAAGATTATAACAAAAAATTTGAAAAATTTTTATTAATTGAAGAAATAAATGAATTAATAGATAAAGATTTTTACAAGGATTCAGAAAAAGACGCACTTATAGATAGAGCGGTATCTGGTTATGTAGATGGTTTAGAAGATGTGTATTCTCATTATCAAACTCCTCAGCAATATAAAGTAAGTACAATGTCGAATTCAGGAAGTCAAATTGGAATAGGAGTTAGTGTTCGTTCAACAGAAAAAGGATATATACATATAATAGAAGTGAATCCTGATACACCAGCACAAAAAGCAAATTTAAAAGCAGATGACATAATACTTTCTGTAAATGGTAAGGATGTTGCTGAATATGGATTTAGTGAATCTATTATGATGATTAAATCTGGAAATGAAGGCGATGAGTATTCTTTGAGCATAGAAAGGGACAAAGAAGTTTTAGACGTTAAATTAAAGTTAGAAAAAATGGATATAATATCATCTACAGGTGAAATGCTGGATGATAATATTGCATATATAAAAATAAGCAGATTTACAGGAAATACATTCTCTCAATATGATGCAGTGCTTAGAGATTTATTAAAAAAAGGTGCTGAGTCAATAATATTTGATGTGAGAGACAATGGTGGTGGATTGGTTACATCAGTAGAGGATTGCTTAGATCCTTTATTGCCTGCAGGTGAAATTGCATTTGCAAAATATAAGAATGGAGAAAAGGACATAATAGTTGTCTCAGATGAAAGTGAAATAAATATTCCTATGGTAGTTCTTATGAATGAAAATACAGCAAGTGGAGGGGAATTATTTTCAGCATCACTTAGAGATTTTAAAAATGCAAAACTTATAGGTAAAAATTCATTTGGAAAAGGTATTATGCAAAATACATACCCATTGTCAAATGGTGGTTCACTTACTCTTACAGTTGCAACTTATCAAACTACTAAATCAGAGTGTTACCATGGAGTGGGATTAGCACCTGATGTTGAAGTGGAACTTGTTGAAGATAATGAGGATGATAAGCAACTTAAAAAGGCAATAGAGATTTTAAGTGAGAAATAAATTATTGACATAGTATTTAATATATTATATAATAATAGTTATGTTATAATGCTCCGCTTGTAAAGAGCGGAGTATTAAACTAATTGGAAAAATAGTTTATATTAAAAAAATTATATTATTAATTATAAAAATTAAGGAGAGATATATAACATGGCAGTTAAGAAACAAATGTCTAGAGAGGGTTATGAAAAGCTAGAATCCGAATTAACTTACCTTATAACCGTAAAAAGAGCTGAAGTTGCTCAAAAATTAAAGGAAGCTAGAGCTTTTGGAGATTTATCTGAAAATGCTGAGTATGATGAAGCTAAGAATGAACAGGGTATTTTAGAAGCTACAATTGCAGAAATGGAAAACACACTTGCAAATGCTGAAATAGTAGATGATGATAGAATTTCTACAAATGAAGTAGGTATAGGATCAATTATAACTATAAAAAACTTGAAGAAGGATCGAATTGAAAAAATTCAAATCGTTGGCACAACAGAGGCAAATCCAGAAAAAAATAAAATTTCAGATGAATCACCTATTGGTAAAGCTGCTTTGAAGAAAAAAGTGGGAGAAGTTTTTAGTGTTGAAGCACCAGTTGGGCAAATTGAATTTGAAATAATTGAAATATCAAAGTAAAGACTAGGAGTAAAATTGATGAGTGAAAATAATACAAATATTGTCGAAAATACAGAAGAACAGGATATAAACATACTTAAAAAGGTTAGACTTGAAAAGCTTGATGAATTAAAAGAAAAAAATCAAAATCCATATCAAATAACTAAATATGAGGTAACTTCTAAAAATATAGACATTAGAAATGATTTTGAAAACATGGAAAATCAAACTGTTTCTATTGCAGGAAGAATTATGAGTTGGCGTGATATGGGTAAAGCTAACTTTATAGACGTCAGAGATGATACCGACCGTATGCAAATTTATGTCCGCATGAATGATATAGGTGAAGAAAATTTTGCGGAATTTAAAAAATGGGATATTGGTGATATTATCGGTGTTGAAGGGTTTGTTTTTAGAACAAAAAAAGGCGAAATTTCAATACACGCAACTAAGTTAAATATGCTTTCAAAGTCTTTACTGCCTTTGCCTGAAAAGTGGCATGGATTAAAAGACCAAGATATGAGATATAGACAAAGATATGTAGATTTGATTTGTAATCCAGATGTAAAAGATACTTTTGTAAAAAGAAGTATGATTTTACGTGAAATACGCAAATATTTGGATGATTTAGGGTATTTGGAAGTTGATACACCTGTTTTACATACTCTTGAAATAGGTGCAGCGGCAAGACCTTTTATTACTCATCATAATGCTTTAGATTTAGATATGTATTTGAGAATAGAAACTGAACTTTATTTAAAGAGGTTAATAGTTGGTGGATTTAATAAAGTTTATGAAGTGGGTCGTATATTTAGAAATGAAGGTATGGATACTTCTCATAATCCAGAATTTACGTCTATAGAAATGTATCAAGCATATACTGATTATTTAGGCATGATGGATATCATTGAGGATATGTATGTAAAACTAACAAATAAAATTTGTGGAACTGAAAAAATAATGTACCAAGGTACAGAAATAAATATGTCATCACCATGGGAAAGACTTACTATGGTTGAGGCAGTGAAAAAATATGCGGGTGTTGATTATGCAGATTGGGCAAATGATGAAGATGCAAGAAAATGTGCAAAAGAAAAACATGTTGAAGTAGATGAAGGAGAAAAAGCAACAAAAGGACACGTGCTTATTGCTTTCTTTGATGAATTTGTAGAGAAAAAACTTATTCAACCAACTATAATATATGACTATCCAGTTGAAAATTCACCTTTGGCAAAAAGAAAAGCTTCAGATCCTCAGTTTACAGAAAGATTTGAGTATTTTATATATGCTAGAGAAATGGGAAATGCATTTTCTGAGTTAAATGATCCAATTGATCAAAAAGAACGTTTTGTAAAACAGGTAGAAGCTAAACGTGCACAAGGTGCAAATGCAGAAGTAGATGAAGATTTTGTAACGGCTTTAGAATATGGCATGCCTCCTACAGGTGGTTTAGGATTTGGTGTAGACAGACTAGTTATGCTACTTACAGATAGTGCATCTATAAGAGACGTGTTATTGTTCCCAACTATGAAACCAATTGAAAATAATTAATACTATAGGCGACAATAAAATGTCGCCTATAAAAATATAAAAAATAGTTTGTATTGATTAAATATCATTAAAGAGGGATTTATATGGAAGAAAAAAATAAAGAAGCAAAAAATGAAATAGAAAAAGATGAAAAACAAGATGATAGTATAGTTAATATTGTAAGACAAGTAAACAAAAAAGAGCTGAAATTAAAATTCAAAAAGGAAATTGAGCAGAACGAAAAGTTTATTCATGAAGAAGATAAAAAACATAATGAGTATGAAAAAATAAGTTATAAAGATAAAGTAAATATAATTAAATTAAAACAAGGAGCAGTAAAAAAAGAAGAAATAGGATTAGTAGATCAGCAAGTTAAAGTTAAGTACAAGTTTAAAGATAAACTAAGTAATTTTATTTATCATAATAAGACTTGGATATTGCTTTTTTTGGTTTTTTCTTTAATTTCTGGATTTTTGATATATGATCTAGCTTCACGAAAAAGACCAGACATTACTATTCTACTTCTTTCTGCAGATGGTTCATTAGGTAGTAAATCAGAAGATATAGAACATCTATTTGAAAAATATATATATGATGTGAATAAAAACAAAAAAATAGAAGTCTCTGTTTTTTATCTCCCAACTCAAGAAACGGCAACAAATGCATCTAACTATCAACTTCAAATGGCAAATTCGAGTAAATTGTATGCTGAACTACAGTCATCAAATAGCTTGATAATAATTTCGGATTCTAGAGCAGATGAGATTATATTTCCAGAAAATATTTTTTATAATTTAGAGGATGATTATAAAGATAATGAAGCTGTAGAAGGCTACTCATTGCTTTTGGGAAAAACTAAATTTGCTGAAATGATAGATTATAATGGTACAATTTATGATGATTTATATATTGGTATAAGAAAACCAAATGAAAAAAAGAAGATGAAGAAAAATTTTGATATATACTATGATGCTTTGAAAAAATTTATAGATGAAGCAACGGATTAAAGGTTACTATTCAGCCGTTAAAGGTAGAGTTTACGGTTTTGCAAGGGTTTCGACTCGGCGGAGTCGACTGGGCTTTCCGGTCGCCCTGGACCTTCGGTAAAACATCTCTG
>JAEXNS010000287.1 GCA_023439605.1 Bacillota bacterium
CTTTCTTTCTTTATAATTATTATATCGGCTGTAAATTAAAATACTTTAGGACATTACCTTCTTTATTTGATATTACAGTAATTGAAGCACCTAATATCTTAATTCCGTTATAATATTGAGCAAAATAAAAAATATTGTTAATTGAATTTGAGGAAAATCTCTCAAACTTGATTTCAGAGTCAACATTTTCTATACCCAATATCCCTCCTACACCTTTTATTGCTTCAAATGCATCTTCTGCTGAAAAAACAGGAAATGATGCAAAAAAACCATCAATAAATTCTATTGTATTATTATTACTATAAGAAATATCAGGAATTACTCCATTATTTAATTCGACTAAATCATTCATATTAAGCATGGTTCCACATGATATACTATTGGGCACTACTTTTAATTCAAAAGTTTTAAACATGGAAAACTTTCCATTCTTTAGAACAGCATTCAATATTACAGAAGTAAAGTCACCTGAATATGGTCTGCTCACTTGACCGTCATTGTTGATAAGAGCTAAATTATTACTTTCCCATGTAATTACACTTCCGTTTTTCCCATTTACACATAGTTCTAAGTCCTTTGACACATAATTTCTGTTATCACCATTTTGATATGTTATAATTAAATCAGAATAATCTTCTTCTAGTACCATCATTGAGTTGATCCAATCTGGCATTTCAGTCGGTTCTTCAGAAGGCAAGGAACTTGTATTTAAAGTTATTATACTACTTAATTCTTTTTGAACATCATAACTAGCAGAAATATAATAATTATATGTTTCATTTTGAGTCGAAGTATCATCAATATAATAATTTTGATTGGTAACTGTTCCTATTTTTTCGTAATTATCATTTATTCCTCTAAAAATATCACAGTTAGTGCTCCCCTTATCATTCCATGTTAATACATTAACCCCATATTCGCTAAATCCCTCTAAGGTCAATTCAGATAAGTCAACTGTTTCGAAATTATAGTCAATTACAACATCAGTAAGTAAACAATCACTAATATTTACTTCTATTCCAGAAGCCATTATGCCAGTAAATCCAATAGTCGTTGAAGCACCAACGGGAATCGAATTCGTCCACATTTCACTTGCAATGGTGTAGTGATTTTCATCAATATCAAGAATTCGTCCATCCCAAAGATTATTTATTACAATGTTTGTATCAAAGGATAGTTTCCATGCCTCAATAGGTGTGTGCGATGTATTTGTAATAACTAATTCACCCTGTACACCAACACCCCACGAATTTGTAATGTTCATTTGAACGTCATATCCTTCAGATACATCAACTCTTTTTGAACATAATTCAAATTTATTAGGTATTTCAAGATTATCATCTGTGAGATTGTATCCAAAAACAACACTTTGATCTGGAGCAATTTCGTAATTCCATGTATTGTTTTTTACAACATACTCAGTATCTTGATTTTCAACAATAGAAGCATTCCAAAGATTACTGATTTCACCTTCAGCATCATATTTAAATGCCCAGTTTGATATAGAGTCATCACCTGTGTTCGTAATGGTAACTTCAACCGTTTGTCCATTATCCCATTCATTTATGACAGTATACTGAACATCATATCCATCATAAGAATATGTGGTCGCACCCGTTATAGCATACACTGAAGTTGCAGGTAGCATTGTTATTGCAATGGCAGAGGCTATAATACCTGATAAAATATGTTTTCCTTTTTTGAGTAACTTTTTATTCATTTTTTTCCTACATTTTGTAATCTCAAAATACAACTCAAATAAGTATATTGAAATTAAATATAAATTTTTAGATTATTTGTAATTTGATAAAATTAATGTCAACTAGCCTATTTTTTACTTCACTATTAATTTTTCAACGTATTCATAATTAATTATAATGCAATTTTGTATTATAATTAATTATGTTTATCGAGTAAAATTGGAATAATTATTCAGCCCATACTCATGAATATTTTCATTATATGAGTTTCACAGATTCAGTTTAATTCCTTTAAATAAAAGCTATATCCTCTGAACTGATAATTTTTTGTAAGTTATTATATAAATCATTTGTTAAATTAAATTTTATTGTTGTCTTTGGTGCGATAATTTTTTTTACATCTGAAAGATAGAAACAAACATTTGTTTCTCCGATATAATCGGCTTTTTTAAAGTTTTCTTCAAGTTTATTGTACAAAGAACTCACATCTTGACTTTTAGTTTTCAAGCATAATCTTTTTGATTTCATATTTTCTATATATTCTTTTTCACTGTACATTGCATCCACTATTATGCTTATAGAATCATCTTTTGAAGAGATTTTACCTTTTAAATATACTATTTCACCTTGTTCAATTTTCATTTTATTTATTTCATAAATCTTTGGAAATATGACACACTCTAAATTATCTGTTACATCTTCAACCGTCATAAAACACATTTTATCACCATTTTTAGTGAAATGAATTTTAAAATCCACTATAACAGCTAAAAAATTTATACAATCATTTTCTAAAAAACCTTTTATTTTTTCAGCAGAATATTTTTTTATATTTAATATATCACTCTCTTTAAGAATTTTTGAATATAATGAAAATTGCATAAGTGGATGTCCAGAAACATACATACCCGTTATTTCCTTTTCCATATTTAAGAGCTCTTTAGTAGAATATTCTTCTTCATATGGCAAATCAAAATCAATAGTTTCCGTTTCTTCCATTTCCTCGAATAAATTTAACTGCCCTTCTATATTTCCTGATTTATCTTCGTTGTATATATCTACTATTCTACTTAAATTATTTATCATTTGCCTTCTGTTAAGAGTTAATCCATCAAATGCACCAGCTTTTATTAAACTTTCAATAGCCCTTTTGTTTATACCTTTATCAATAAGTCTTTTAACAAAATCATGCAAAGATAAAAAAACACCATTTTCACTTCTTTCTAGAATTATGGAGTCGATAACACCTTTTCCTAAATTTTTTATAGCCAATAAACCAAAACGTATACCCTGCTCTGCTATTGTAAAACCTTCAAAACTCTCGTTGATACTTGGCTTTATAACTTTTATGTTGTTGTTTTCGCATTCAGTTATATATTCCATAAGTTTTGAAGTATTCATTAAAACACTAGTCATTAACGAAGACATATATTCTTTAAAATAATAACAACGTAAATATGCAGTTTGATAAGATAAATAGGCATATGCAGCTGCATGAGATTTGTTAAATGCATATGAAGCAAAGCTGGACATCTCTTCAAAAACCTCTGTTGCAATTTTTTCAGATACTCCATTTGCTACTGCACCTTTACAATTTTCTGTGCCATCATCATTTTTTAACCCATAAATAAAATTATGGCGTTCTTTTTCCATAACATCATGCTTTTTCTTCGACATGGCACGTCTAACTAAATCGGCTCTACCATATGAATACCCAGCAAGTTTTCTGAATATTTCCATAACTTGTTCTTGGTATACTATACATCCATAAGTTACTTTTAGAATACTTTCCAGCATAGGATGTTTATAAGTTACTTTATTAATGTTATGGCGATTTGCAATATATTTTGGTATAGAAGCCATTGGCCCAGGTCTATAGAGTGAAATAACAGCGATTAAGTCTTCTATATTTTCTGGTATAAGTTTCATAAGAACTGATTTCATTCCAACACTTTCAAATTGAAAAATCCCCAACGTTTTACCTTGAGCCATCATTTCATAAACATTTTTATCATCTATAGGTATATTATTTATATCAAAATTTTCATCATATATATTTATCATTTTTACACAATCTTTTATTACTGTTAAGTTTCTAAGTCCTAAAAAATCCATTTTCAAAAGACCTAGACTCTCTAAAGTTGTCATAGTAAACTGTGTAACTACAGATTCTTCATTTTTCTTTACAGGTACAAGACTGCTCACTTCTTTATTTGCAATAACTACGCCTGCTGCATGAGTTGCGGTATTTTTAGGCATTCCCTCCAGCTTTTTTGCTGTATCTATAAGTTCATGTATTGTTTTATCCTTATCATATAATTTTCTTAAATCACTATTCATTTTTAGTGATTTTTCTATAGTTATATTAAGCTCATTTGGAATAAGTTTGGCAACTTTATCACATACTTGATAAGGAAGATCCATTGCACGTCCAACATCTCTTATAACACTTCTCGCTGCCATTGTACCAAATGTTATAATCTGAGCTACTCTTTCTTGACCATATTTTGAAATAACATAATCTATTACTCGTTGTCTTCCCTCAATGCAAAAGTCTATATCAAAATCTGGCATACTTATTCTCTCTGGATTTAAAAATCTTTCAAAAATCAATCCATATTTAATTGGATCTATGCCAGTTATTCCTATAC
>JAEXNS010000234.1 GCA_023439605.1 Bacillota bacterium
TTTTACTCGATTTTTTTCAAAAAATCGTAGGTTTCCAAAGGGCAACGCCCTTGGTCGCTTTCCGCAGAAAGCGAAATCCTTATGCTTTAAGAGCTTTTTTGCTTCTTTTTGCGATAGAAAAAGAAGCAGAGTTTGAGGCAGAGCCTCATAAATTGCCTCAGCAATTTTCTTAAGTTGACGACATTGAAAGCCCGGTCGACTCCGCAGAGTCGAAACCCTTGCGAAACCGTAAACTTTACTTTTAGTGGCTGAATAGTGAACTTTTTATAGATATTTTTAAGTTAAAGAAAATTAATTTAAAGCACTATAAAGAAAATTTTAATTACATTAATTTGTATAATTATAAAAACAGTTATTATTTAGTCAACTATATAAGCAAGAGAAATTATAACAAAGTTTAAAATCGATAGCAATAAAAATAATGTAATAAATATACAATAAGTGAGTTTAAATACATTATAAGTTTATAATTACATATTATTAAATAGCAAAATTTTAATTAAAAGTCAAATTAAACTCACCAAGTATTTCAAAAAAAAATTTTAATAAGTCATATTAAATAAATAATAAAATTAACACATTTAATATATTAATAAATCTCACAATTTTAAATTAATTTATAATATAAATATTTATACAATTCCATTTTATTGATAAAAAGATTTTTATTTCTAATATAATACATAAAAAACGATTACATTTTTTCAAATTATTCCTTATTTCTAAACAATCTGTGAACTTTTATTTTTTTTTCACAAAAATATATCCAAACTCAAAAAAATATTGTATAATATAATTACATAATTATATGAAAGGATGATTTTTAAATGCACGCTAGTCCAAAAATAAGTAAAAAAATCAAAAACTCAATTTTAAGCGTAAGTCTTGCATTTTCAACATTAATCGCTTCTGCTCCATTGTCAAGTTTCCAATCGGTAACTGTAAATGCTGCTACAAGTGATAACTACGCAAAACTACTACAACACTCTTTGTATCTATATGATGCAAACATGTGTGGAACGGGGGTAAATGAAAACAGCGATTTATCTTGGAGAAGTGACTGTCACACTTCCGACGAAGCTGATTTCGGTTATCACGATGCAGGTGACCATGTTAAGTTTGGTCTTCCTCAAGGTTATTCTGCTTCCACTTTAGGTTGGGGATACTATGAATTTAAAGATTCTTATTCAGCTTTAGGTTTAACAGATCATTTTAAAACAGTTTCAGATTATTTTATGAAATTCTTTAAAGCTTCTACTAAACTTGATGGTAGTGGTAACGTAACAAACTTTTGTTACCAAGTAGGAGAAGGTAATCCAGACCATGGATATTGGGGACCACCAGAAGCTCAAACAGGCTCTAGAAAAGCTTTTTGGGTTACTTCAGGTGCAAGTGATATAGCTGCAGAATATGCCGCTGCTTTAGCTTTAAGTTACTTAAACTTTGGAAACGCTGAAGATTTAAAATATGCAAAAGCTCTTTATAAATTTGCGGCACAAGGTAATTCTGTTGCTACAACAGGGACTACTCCTTTCTACACATCTGATTCATGTACAGATGAATTAGCATGGGCTGCTGGTTGGTTGCACATAGCTACAAAAGAACAAAACTATTTAAGTGACTTAAATAGTAAATTAGGCTATATAGGATGGATTCATAGTTGGAATAACGTTACCCTAGGTGCTGCAGCTGTTCAAGCTCACATCACAGGTGACTGGAGTAAAGTTAATGGCTATTTAAATAGCAATGTTACAAATAAAAGTGGATACTGGTTCCTAGATAAATGGGGTTCTGCTCGTTATAACACAACAGCTCAATTTGTAGCTTTGGCTGCAACAAAAAATTCAGGTGCAAACCATTCTAGTTGGGCCAAAGGTCAAATGGATTATATTTTAGGTAATAATCCTGCAAACACATGTTTTGTAGTTGGATTTGCTTCAAATTCCGCTAAATATCCTCATCATAGAGCTGCTTCTGGATACAAAAGCTATGATGAAATGGGAAAAAATACAGGATTTAGTTCAAACAGCCATGTTTTAGTTGGTGCACTAGTTGGTGGACCTATAGATGCTGGCGGTACTTATACTGACTCTGTTCAAGATTATACAGCAAACGAAGTTGCTATAGACTATAACGCTGGATTTGTTGGTGCAGCAGCTGGTCTATATAGTATATATAAAACTGGCTCTCTAGATACTAACATTCCTGGAACTAGAGGCAAATATACAGTTGGTTCTACAACAACCACAACTCCAACTACTACTACATATAACCCAACAACTACTGGAGTGACAAATACAACAACACCTCCTACATCTGGAAATGGTGTATATACACTTAATTTAGGTCAAGCTATTGATTATTCAAAACTTCCTGCTACTGATAAAATGATTGGTTGGGAATGGTCTGAGTTCGGCATTCCTTCAACTGAAAAGGTTACAAAAGTTGAAGTTAACGTTTCTACTACAAAGAGTAGTATAGGAAAATGGCAAGGTGCTTTTGGTTCTTCTACAACTGTTTCTCCTGATTACTGGACACAATCTACAGATATGCAACAATCTATTTCAGGTAACTCTGGTACTATAACATGGACTGTTGATGCTGCTACTGCAAACATTATTCAGTATGGATATGGCGGAGAATTAAAATTTGGTATTTGGTGGATCGACTGTGGTACATTTACTATCGATTCAATCAAAGTTTATACAAATGGTTCTGGTTCCACAGTAACTACTACTCCACAACAAGTAACTACTACTCCACAACAAGTTACTACTACACCACAACAAGTTACTACTACACCACAAGTTACTACTGCAGGTGGAAACGGTGCTTACACACTTAAATTGGGTGAAGCTATTGATTATTCATTGCTTCCTGCTACTGATAAAATGATTGGTTGGGAATGGTCTGAGTTCGGCATTCCTTCAACTGAAAAGGTTACAAAAGT
>JAEXNS010000309.1 GCA_023439605.1 Bacillota bacterium
AAATGTACTTATTGTTAACTCTCCACATACAAGTATCAAAATAGTTATTGGGATAGCTTTTGATTTTTCTGTAGATTTGTAAGAGGAAATAAGTATAGCAAAACATAAGATACATCCCGCCGTAAACCAAATAGCACCTAAAGTGTCTATATTTTCATATTTCAACGTTTCTGCATACATCAAATAAGCAAGTATTCCGAAAAATGTTCCACCAACATGAGAAGGTTTTATTCCATCAATATTTTCAAAAGCTGTAGCTGCCATAACCAATATTATGTAGGAAACGATAAATGAATATCTATATGGAAGCCAGTTTGGAACTTGAAACCCATGCCAAGCCATATCAATAGGTTTAATATACATACTAAAGAACATAGCGGCAAGTAGTAGTGACTGTCCTATTTTATGTTTCATATCAATTTTAGAATTTAAATAGAATAATGGTAGTAACAAAATAGTTATCGCACCACTATATATTTCTGGTAATCCCTCATTTCTAACTGTATCATAACTTGAAGGAAGAAGCTTCGACAATAAATCTATTGATTGAAATTGCAAGCTTAATGTAAAATCAGGTTGAGTAAACTCAAATTTCCCTAGTTTCAACGAATAGTAAACAGGTAAAATCATGATAGCCGAACACATTCCTGCGATCACTGAAGAAATACCAAATCTAATTATAATTTTAAATGTTTCATATGCACTTCTATCTGTTTTTTCTGAACCTAAGAACACGTAGTACAAGAAATAAAGCACTGTAAATGCTGCTATCATATACCCTATATAGAAGTTTGCAATAAACATAATAGCAAGTGGAATAATATAATTTGCCTTATACTTTTTATCAACTAAATACTCCACACCTAACATTATAAGTGGTAAAAATACAAGTCCATCTATCCACATAGGATCCATAAGTTGAATTACCGAATATGCACATAATGCAAATAATGTAGAAAATATCAGGGAGTTTATAGGTTTTACTTTTTTTGATTTTTGTAAATAATAACTAAAAGTCACTCCTATTGCTCCTATTTTAGCCAATTGCATTATTAGAAGACTTTCTAATAACATCGTTCTTGGTAAAAGTATAACGATTAGAGTAAATGGACTCGCAAGATAATAGCCGATTATGCCCATTAATTCGCCTGAAAGATTTCTAGACCAATTATAAAGCATGCTTTGATCTCCCCAAAAAGCATCTCTTATAGCCTCGAAATAATAAACATATTGGCCGTTTAAGTCTAAAACCAATACTGAACCATCCGGTTCCTTTTTGCCAAATAAATACGCTAATGGATAAACATCAAACATGCCATAAGCTATAGCCATAATTATAGCTGGAATAAAAAAAGCATAAATAAAATATCTGTTTTTATATGTCCATGCTTTTAAACGTTCCCAAATCTTCGTATCTCCAGCGATACTTGATTTAACAGGTTTTTTAGTTACTGCTGTATTTGCCATTTTATCCTCCTACAAAAATAATTTTTTTTGTGCATCTACACACAATACGCATATGAATATTATATATTAAATATTTTAATTTGACAAGTAATTTGTTATAAATTTATACAAAATATTATATAAAATGTTCTACTTTTTTTAAAACAATAAAAATAATCTAGCAACGCAATTATTGTTCACATTTTGTTCATATATATCAAAATGTTTTGTGCTATAATTAGTAAGATTACTTTATTGGAGGTGTACAAAATGATTGAAGCTGCATTGGCTATGGTTGAATGTCTTAAAAAAGAAGGGATAACAACAGTTTTTGGTTATCCTGGTGCTGCAATATGCCCTTTTTATGATCACCTATATCAAAGCTCAATTAAACACATTTTAGTTAGACAAGAACAAAACGGAGGCCACGCTGCAAACGGATATGCTCGTATAACAGGCAAACCTGCCGTCTGCATAGCTACTTCTGGACCAGGTTCAACAAATCTTATAACCGCAATTGCAACTGCTTATGCGGATTCAATTCCTCTGATAGCTATTACTGGTCAAGTTTCCACAGATCAAATAGGTAAAGATGTTTTTCAAGAAGTTGATATGACAGGTTCTGTTGAACCCTTTGTAAAACACAGTTATTTAGTTAAAGACGCTTCTCAGATACCTAAAATTTTCAAAGAAGCTTTTTATATAGCTGGTAGCGGTAGAAAAGGACCAGTACTTATAGACGTTCCTTTTGATATACAAAAAGTTAATATAGATTTTAACTACCCTGACTCAGTTGATATACGTGCATATAAGCCTAGTTCAAAAGGCAACTCAATGCAGATAAAAAGAATAGTTCAAGCTATAAAAGAGGCAAAAAAACCTTTAATTTGTGCTGGTGGTGGAGTAGTTGCTTCAAATTCATCAAAAGATATAGTCGAATTAGCTTATAAAATTCATGCACCTATTGTCACTACAATGATGGGACTTGATATTATTGATGGTAATGACCCTCTAAATCTTGGCATGATAGGCATGCATGGAAATAAAATATCCAATACTGCTATGCATAATTGTGACGTTTTATTACTTATGGGTGCAAGGGTTGGAGATAGAGCTGTAACAGCTCCAAATTTGGTATCAAAATCGACGAAAATTATACATATAGATATAGATCCAGCAGAAATAGGCAAAAATATCCACGTAGACATTCCTCTTGTTGGAGATATTGGTATTATATCTAAACAAATGCTTGATGCTATACCAGAATTAAAACATGAAGAATGGGTAAATTCTATTTTAGAAACAAAGAAACCTACTATTTACAAAGAGCCTAAATTAGGCTTTGTAAATCCAAAACACGTTTTATCATTGTTATCTCAAAAAGCAAAAGATGATACTATTTTGGTTACAGATGTTGGGCAAAATCAAATTTGGTGTGCAAATCATTTCAAAGTTAAAAAAGGCCGACTTTTGGTAAATGGCGGAATGGGCACGATGGGTTACTCTGTCCCAGCAGCTATTGGAGCAAAATTTGCAAATCCAAACGCTGACG
>JAEXNS010000322.1 GCA_023439605.1 Bacillota bacterium
GGTTCATAAGAAGAAGAATAACTAGAGGCCCAACCAGAACCAAATCTTTCCCATAAAGATAATTGACTGTTGTAATCTTGGGCTGGTACTGGAATCCATGCGGGTTCCCAATAAAAAACGCCAATGCCATTATCACCAACTGCGGAAACAGCTGCAATTACATCACGAATAGATGTTGCCTGGCCTTGTACAGATAAAGGGTAGGATATCCCATAGGAAGAATTTGATATGACATTTGGATGGAAATCGCCGTTGTCATTTGTATATGCATAAGAAGTTTCAGCAACCATAACTTTCTTGTTGTATTTGTTTGATATTTCTGTTAGAACATTTGTCAGATTATTTAGCGTTCCGTGCCAATAAGGATAATATGAAGATGAGAACACATCATAGTCAACATTGTTGGTTTTCAAAGTTTGTGCAAAATAATCATAAGCACCTTGTTTTTCAGGGTTTGTAAAATGAACTGATATCAAGATATTTCTATCAATTTCACGAATGGCAGAAGATGCTGATTTCATAAGTACGGATATGTTATTCCATGAATTTTCTCCTGACATTCCACTTACGGTTTCGTTACCTAGTTGAACCATTCCTATTTTTATATTTTCGTTTAAAAGTTTTTGTAAACTATTCTTTGTATAGTTATATATGGCGTTTTGCTTTTGTGAAATATTCATATATGCCCATTCTTTTGGAACTTTTTGCTTTGAAGGATCAGTCCAAAAATCTGAATAGTGAAAATCCACTAACAAAGGCAGATTATATTTTGTTGCTCTTTTTCCAATTTCGATAGCTGTTTTTATATCACAATTTCCTCCGCCGTAACCGTTGTTATTTTCATCATAGGGGTTATTCCATACTCTAACACGGATATAATTTACACCTGATTCGGCAAGAGTTTTAAAAATATCCGTTTTATCTCCATCATAGTTATAAAAAATAATACCACTTTTTTCTAAAGATATAATACTAGAAACATCCACACCACGAATAAAATCATCAGATAAGTTGGCTACTTTATCTATTTTAATTGAGCTATGAATTGGTTTTTCATCATGAAGCCAATCATTATTTATATAGGAGTTATCTATTTTTATTGGTCTACCTAAATTTTTTGATTGAGTCAGGTTTAAAAAATGATTTTTCATATTAAAAAAATCAAATAAATCAGTATTTTTATTTTCATCTATATCAGCAAATATGAGGTTTTCGTTTTCTAGAGTATACTTGTTAAGTATTTTAGCTTTTAATAATACTAAATCTTTTATGTCAATTATATTGTCTTGATGTAAATCTCCAATAATTCTTTCTTCTTGTGCTTTTACGTTTAAATTTGTAGATTGAAATAATAATAAAATCAATAAAACAGATATTATTTTTTTCATAATAAAAATCCCTTCGTTAAAAATAAATTATTATAATAATTATATCATTAAAAATATATTATTCAAGTTTTTTTATAAAAATAAATAAAAAAATCTAATTAAACTATTAAAAATGATATAAATAAGACTAAATAAAAAACATAAAAATATAATTTTGAATATTATAGTTAATAATGTTCTTTAATGTATTAAAAAATAATATTAATTTTCATAAATTTTAATTTTGTTATTGAAAAAATAACTTAAATATGGTATCATAAAAATAATAAATGGTTATTTATTGCATGGATTTAAGGGGTATATAAATGAAAGTTAAATTTAATAGTTTTTTAAGTATAGTTTTAGTTATATTAATTTTTTTAACATCATGTAATTCTAATAATCAAAAAAATATAACTAAAGTTGGCATCGAAGAAACAGGAAAAGTTAATATTTCAATACTTAATTTAGATTCATTTGATCTTCCGCAAAATGATGGATTAAAGATGGTGAAAAATATGAAAATAGGGTGGAATTTGGGAAATACTTTTGATGCAGTTGATTGTGATGAATTTATAGTAGATAAGCTTGATTATGAAAGTGTGTGGTCTGGAGTTAAGACGACTTCGGAAATGATTGAAATGGTAAAAGATGCAGGTTTTAATACTGTACGTATTCCAGTGTCATGGCATAATCATGTAAATGAGGATTATAAAATTGATAAAGCATGGCTTAAAAGGGTAAATGAAGTTGTAGATTATTGTATATCTTCTGGATTATATGTAATAATAAATATCCACCATGATATAGATAAAAATTACATATATCCATCTACACAATACAAGGGGAATTCGCTTAAATATATAGAAGCTATATGGAAACAGTTGTCTGAAAAATTCAAGAAGTATGATGAAAAACTTATATTTGAAGCTATAAATGAGCCTAGATTAATTAATACGAATTTTGAATGGTGGTTGGATGTTAACAATCAAGATTGTATAGATGCTTTTGAGATGATAAATTTTTACAATCAAACTTTTGTGGATGTTGTTAGAAAAAGTGGAGGGAATAATTCTAAAAGATATTTGATGGTTCCCAGTTATGCTGCATCACCAGAGTATGCTTTAAATGATTTTTTTAAATTGCCAAATGACATTTCAAAAAATAATAATAAAATTATTCTATCTGTTCATGCATATACACCATATAATTTTGCTTTGCAATCTCATAAAGAGGGTGGAAGCGTATCAAATTTTAGCATAGATAATGCTCAAAGTACAAAAGATATAGATGATTTTTTAGACAGGTTATATAAAAAGTTTATTCTAAATGGAGTACCAATAATAATAGGTGAATTTGGTGCAAGGGATAAAATGTTCAACTTAAAAGATAGAGTTGATTATTCTTCTTATTATGTAAGTTCTGCAAGAGCTAGAGGGATAACTTGTTGTTGGTGGGATAACAATGCTTTTTTTGGAAATGGTGAAAACTTCGGTTTATTGGATAGAAAAACTTTGGAATGGAAGTACCCAGATATAGTTGTAGCATTAATAGAAAATAATCGAGTAGGAGGGAAAATTAAATAATTCCCCCGACCTCTCACACCACCGTGCAT